>JBASML010000185.1:0-8915 GCA_049656845.1 Syntrophaceticus sp. | reverse complement strand
TTGACCCTCACAATTGCCTGTACTGTTGTTCTATTCCTGCGGGCAATGGCACTCAATGTATCTCCACTCTTCACGACATACACGAATGTCCCTTCAGGGCAGCGCCGTTTTGGGATGCAGATTTTTTGTCCGAGAGCCAATTGTCTGGGGTCTATGCCGGGGTTGACATCCTGAATGGCCTTAACTGTTACCCCAAACTGCCTGGCCAAACTGAACAGGGTATCACCGGCCTTGACAGTGTAGATAAAGCCAGGACACTCAGGGATAGGCGGTTTTGTTGGAATGCAGACCGCCTGGCCTATCTGAAGCTGCTGCGGATCTACCCCCGGATTAGCGGCAAGTATCGCATCCAGGGGAACGTTAAAGCGCTGTGAAAGTTGAAAAAAGGTATCCCCTGGTTGAATAATATAGAAAAATCCCGGACAGACACCTGGTGGCGGAGTCGGTGGTGCACCCGGTATGCAGACCAATTGGCCGATTTGTAGGTTATTGGGATCCACACCTGGGTTAGCAGCTATAATATTATCAAGTGGAACGTTGAAACGCTGGGACAGCAGGAAAAATGTATCCCCTGCCTGTATGGTGTACAGGGTTCCACCGGGGCAGGATGGTATTGACATGCTTGCTCACTCCTTTTCAAAAAGCTTTTCACTCTATGTTATGATAGAGCCAAATTTTTGCTCCTTGTTTCTGAAAAATGTGTAAAGGGAAGAGGGGATAAGATGAAAATGATCATTGATGCTGATGCTGCTCCAAAAAAGGTCATTGAAATATGCAAGGTAGCTGCATCTGCTTTTTCTGTGCAACTGGTAACTGTGGCCAGCTTTAACCATTTGATCGATTCAGATTGTCACCTTATGGTAAGTGATGAACCTCAGGCAACAGATATTAGGGTGGCTAACCTTACTGAACAGGGGGATCTGGTGATAACCCAAGACTGGGGGTTGGCGGCTGTTGCTTTATCTAGGGGAGCGGTTGTTTTGACGCCGAAGGGGAAAGTTTTTCAAAATGATGAGATCACCTTTTTATTGGAAAATAGAGAAACCATGTTTAAAGTTCGGCGAAGTGGTAAAAGGGTAAAGGGACCGAAAAAACGGAAGAGGTCTGATGATGAGAGATTTGAGAAGAACTTGTATAAATGTCTGCGAAAACTGGTAGGGAAAGAGGAGCTAGATGGGCTGCCATGAGCTGCCGGTGGTATGGAGGAGTTTTACTCTGCTCATACTAATGCCGGAGGTGTAGATAATGACAGTGAATGTTTTTAGAAAATTATTGATTATCGGAGTTATTTTGGTTTCACTGGCAGGAATGGCAGGATGCTCGAAACCCCAAAGCAAACCAGCGCCAAAGGCTTCTCCTGCTCCTCCAGGTGAACTGAAAAAACTACAGTCAAGTCTGGATGAGCTTTATAATGCTCTTAAACCAGAATCTCCTGGAAAAGTGAAAGGAAACCAGGGTGGGCAACAGGAGAGCGAAACAGAAGGGGGGAAACAAAAGGAGAAAGGGGCAAAAACGAAACAGACTGTTTCAAAAAGAGTTGACTGGAATAAACTCCAGGCGCAGGCAGAAAAGATTCATGACCAGTGGAATAAGTTCGAGCCCAAGGTGGTTCAGGCTGGGGCCAGAACAGAAGATATTAAGGGAATGGAAAAGGAGCTAGATAGCATACCTGCAAAGATCGAGGCTCAAGATCGCTCTGGGGTGCGGTTGGCTGTAAACAATGCTGCGGGTTATCTTCCTGATTTTATGGAACTGTATAGCAAAAAAGTGGCACCCGATCTATATAGGATGCGGGTTATGACTAGAGATGTGATGCTAAGGGTTGATGATGGGGATTGGGCCGGTGCAGATCAGGCTATGCTGAAGATGAAAACTACCTGGTCTAAATTACTGGTGCAGTTAAATGGGACATCTAAAACGGAAACCGATAAAACACATCTTTCACTCCTGGATTTGGAAGGAGCTCTACAGAAACGGGATCAAATGCTGGTGCTAATCAAAGGTAACATCCTGGAGAAAAATCTAGATGACATGATCAAGAGGCAGGAAATGAAGATATAATATCTATCAATCTTTGTGGATACACACTGTAAGTAAAAGGTATTTTCCGGGGCAGCAGTACGCCAACTCCCATCTGACGGAAGGGAGTTGGCAAAAAAACTAAAACAGCTAAAAAACGCAGCAGAAAAACATAATGATTTATGCATTATGCACCGGAGCTTCCAGGGGTACCTTCCTCAACTCCGGGGGTAGTGGTGGGTACTCCTGGTTCCTGTTGTTCTTCATTCACAGGCGGTTCTACGGGGTCAAGGATAATAGTTTCATCCTCAGCTGGTGGCTCCGGTTCTTTTTTCTCCTGAGGTGGAGCAGCTACCTCTTCCTTCACCGGTTTTTGGGCGACCTGTGAATCCTTCTTTGGGCTGGAATCTAAGCCAGGAGGTGTTGCCAGGACTACCTGGGGAGTAGTTATACCATTGAAAAAGAGGTCATAGGCTACTTGTTTGGTTTGTACTGGATCAAAACCCCAGTAAGAAACTCCTTCGATATTTAAGAAATAACCGGGGAGTGTCTGGGTAAGTATTGTAGTGTCTTTAAAGTTTGTTCCTGCTTTAGCAAGAACAAGCATTTCTTTAAAATCCATATTTGTGTCTACATTTTTATAGAGCTCTGGCACCAACTTAGGCAGTTTTAGCAAGATACTGGGTTGTTTGCACTTCTCGGCAAGTGCCTTCATGAATTCCAATTGGTTGCCAACTCGGTAAATATCGCCTTGGGCTGCTTTGCGGTGGCGTACAAAAGCAAGGGCTGCTTTTCCGTCCAGATGCTGGATACCTTTTTGTAAATCTACCCTATTTTCTGCCCCATCCATAGAATAGGATGTTATGTTATTAGGGATATTAACATCTACTCCCCCGAGGGCATCAACAATATCTATAAAGCCTTCCCAACGCACCAGTATATATTTGTGCACTGGTTGTCCAATGATATCAGAAACAATTTTTGCTGTAACCTCAGGATCTTCAAAATAAGCAGCGGCGTTGATTTTTTGTTGGCCGTGTCCTGGTATATCTACTCTGGTATCACGGGGAATGGATAACAGGGAAATTCTATCTTCGGATACCTGGGCGACAATAATAGTATCAGTTCTCCCCTTCTTTTGATTTGGCCGTGCATCACTTCCTAAAAGCAGAACATTAAATGCTTTGATTGTCTTTCCTGTATTGGGATCAACCTGGGTAACTAAAGGGTCATTAAAAAAGGTATTTTTAACCCACCAGGCACCTCCAGCTAGGGCTAAACAAAATATCAAAAGGATCGAAATAATTGCTTTTCCCTTGGTTTTCATTTATCTCCCCTCCAGATTATACCTTATAAAATAATAAATTAATGATGACACTAACATTAACATTATACCAGAACATCGAGAAATAAAAATATTTGATTAACAAAACCAGGAGAAAATAATATCTTTAAGCTCTTTTGTTATAAAGGGAGACGAGGGAGACGAAGTTATCCTGTTTGTCGCATGGCATTAATAGGGTACTTTCCCAGAGCCTTCTTGGCATACTCCTCTTGTTTTTCAGATACCACATTACCGTTATCCCGAAACCTTTACCTTATTATACCAATCGTGGATTTCGGGGCAGAGATCAATACAGGTTCAACAACTGATGCAGATATCAGGGTCCACATCACATAGATATACATAATAATTTTTACATCCTTGTGCCTTAGAGTTAGTTTTTAGTTTGCTTTGTATTTAATTATTGCGGTAGTTTTGAAAAAACTTAACTGGATAGTAATCAAACCTGATGCGGATAATAAAAGTGAATATTTTTTGAGGAGGAGGTGAATATACCTTGCCAAGAGTGCGATGTGGCTGCATTAGTTGTGATTTCAACAACAACAGTGAGTGTCAGGCCGATGATTTGGATTTTAGAAACGAGAGAGAGGATAAAGGCAGCGGCATTAAATGCGGTGCTTTCAGAAGAAGGCGTTGAACTTTGGAAGCAAACATTTAAGAGTTTTTAAAGGGTAAAGGTAAAGGGCTTTCTTTTTAAAGCCTTGGAAAGCTCTTTACCTTTTGCTGTGTAGTTCAAAAAAAATTAGAATAAAATTTGACTGAATTAATTTTATTTGATAATATTTTATGTGCACTAAGGAGTGATTTATTTCACAAACTCATATAGCATATATTAACACAAAAAATAAGATAAATTATAAAAAAATACGGGATTATATATCCCGTATCCCGAACTTAAAAAAGCTAACTAAAATTGAGGCCCCCGAAGCCGCCAGGTACCCCCCTCTTAGTAATTAAAAAGAGACTAGACCCAATATCCCTGGCGGCTTCTTTATATCTATTTATTATTTTATTCGTCATCGGGGCTACAATTCCTGCTTTCCTCTGAAAAAATTTCCTATCTAAATCAAGAAACATCCTTAATATCCAATTTTATTATTAATCTGGTTAATTTTGAGAGTAGAAGGATAATTAATTTGATAGGTGAAAATCTATTATAAGAGGAGTTTAAGAGTAATTTACCAGAGGGATAGGCTAGAGAACGAAAACGCGGCACCTGGTATGATTTTTGCATCTCATCTATAAATTAGGTATGTATTGAGTTGGTAGTTTTAATGCGGCTCAGAAAGGGAGCGTTATTCCGTTATGATTGATGCAATAGGAGAGGGGGGTCTCCAAGTTCATGAAACTTTTATGGTATTTTTAACAATTTGCATCCCCCTGGTGGAAAGGATGCTTTTTTGGGATTTATCGACCAATCTTTATAAAATGGAAGTAAGACGGGCACCAGAATGTCCGTGTGGTGGCAATTTCCGGGTGTAATAGAAAGAGGGGGGTGTTGTGTCATGCCGGAACACAAGACCCAGTTGATTGAGAAATTGACAGGTGTCTATACTTCCAAACGCAGTTATTATGGGGAGTTAAAAGAGAAGATCGCAGAACTCTCTAAGCGAAATTCCCAACTGGAGATCATTAATGAGCTTGCTCAGGAATTTAACATCAGTCTTCCTAAAGAAAATCTGGATAAGACAGTGAAAAAGATATATGAGCGAGTACAGGATATCTTTTACCTGAAACGGATAGCGATTTTAACTCTCAAGGGGCAGGAACTCCAGGTAAGTTATTGCTTTCCCGCAGATGAGATCTGTTACAAGGGGATCAAGATTTCTTCAGGGGAAGGGAAGGAACTCTGGAAAGCGGTTGCGAACAGCAGGCAGGTCACCTGGAAGAGGGAAACGGATCCAGAGGATGACTTCCTGATCAGTCAGGGATTAGATGTGGCTGTAATCAGCCCATTGGCTACACAGAATAAGATTTACGGGCTCTTTTTGGTGGGGAGTGATCGCCCAACACTGTATGACCCTCTGGATATGACATTTCTCCAGCAGTTGGCCAATCAGATTGCTATATACTTCCAGGATGGTGCGCTTTTTGCGGAGGTCAACCGGGCAAAATCAGAATGGGAGGCTACTTTTAAAGCGGTGCGGGATATTATCATTGTAATTGACCCTGATCTGCGTATTTTACGTGTTAACCAAGCAGCACTAGAATTCTGTGGCTTACCTGAGTCCGAGATCCTGGGCGAGAAATACTGTGATGTATTTTGTACATTAGATGATTTACAGTGTTCAGAATGCATTTTTCGTGAGGCTCTTCAAACTGGTAATACCATTAACACCCAGAGACGGTTGGCGAATGGGCAGGTAATGGAAATCTACGGATATCCGGGTTCCCAAGGTAATAGGGACCTAGGGGTTGTAGTCTATATAAAAGATATTACTGAAAGGCTGAAAATGCAGGTCCAGTTACTCCAGACAGCGCGCTTGGCAGCGTTAGGTGAGATGGCTGCAGGGGTTGCCCATGAGTTAAATACTCCTTTGGCTGTTATTATTGGAGATGCGCAACTGTTGCTCCGCAACACTTCCAAGGATGATCAGAGGTATAAAATCCTTGAGGATATCAAAACCTGTGGCCTGCGTTGTAAGCGCATTGTGCGTGGCCTCCTTACTTTTTCCCGGCAGGAGCAGTATGTTTTTCAGCCTCTTTGCCTGAATGATGTGGTTAGCGAGGCATTGAAACTGGTTTCATATCATATTGAGACGGAAAACATTAAAATGGAAACAGATCTAGATGATCAGCTTCCTGTTGTTGAGGGGAATGCTCAGCAGTTGGAACAGGTTGTGGTCAACCTACTGCTCAATGCCAGGCAGTCATTTGCTGAGGATAATTGCAGTCAACGCAGTATTATGGTAAAAACAGGGGTTGATCAAGACAGAAATCAGGCCTTTATTAAGGTTGCTGACAACGGCCAGGGTATTCCTCAGGAAATGCTAACGAAAATATTTGACCCCTTTTTTACCAGTAAAGGGAGCAGTAAAGGAACAGGTCTTGGCCTATCGGTAAGTTTGGGGATCGTTCAGAAACATGGTGGGACCATAGCGGTAGAAAGTGAACCTGGCAAGGGGGCAACCTTTACAGTTTACCTCCCCCCTGCTCATGATTTTGATGATGCATAGGAAGGGGATAAGATCAATTAATTCGGGAGGGGGTAGTGGATTGGCACGTATTCTTGTTGTTGATGATGAAGTGGAAATGGGTAACTTTTTTAAATTCTTCCTGGAGAGCAAAAACCATGAGATTATGGTTGCGGAAAATGGTTTGCAGGCAAGAGAAGCCTTGAAGGAGTATTTTCACCTAGTTCTACTGGATCTGAAACTTCCCGATACCGATGGCATAACTCTTCTGAAGGAAATCAAAACTCGGTACCCTACCAGTGAGGTTGTGATCATGACCGGTTATTCCACGGTCAAGTCAGCAGTGGAAGCTATTCAACTGGGAGCATACGATTACCTGGAAAAACCCTTTGATGATTTGGATGCCTTAGAGGCTATTATAGAGCGTGCTTTAAGCCGTGCTCTTGCCAGGCGTGAACTGCGAGATGATGAGGAGCTTACCCGCAGAAAACAGGTACTAAAAAGTGTCGGTTTTGTGGCAGGGCGCAGTGAAAAAATGCAGCGCCTCCTTACCATAGCTGAAAAACTAGCAACTAAAAATATTACTATATTGATTCGGGGAGAAACAGGGACTGGTAAAGAGGTACTCGCCCGTTATATCCATGCTGTTAGCTCCCGTTCCGAACAAAATTTTCTGGCAATCAACTGTGGCGCTTTCACCGAGTCTATTTTGGAGAGCGAATTGTTTGGACATGAAAAGGGGGCATTTACTGGTGCTGTCTCCCAGCATAAGGGTATTTTTGAACTGGCTAACCATGGTACACTGTTCCTTGATGAGATTGGAGAGGCAGCCCCGCCGATTCAAGTTAAGCTGTTGCGGGTTTTGGAGACCGGGGAGATTTTTCGAGTAGGTGGTGAAAAGCCCATCAGGGTGGATACCAAGGTGATCGCTGCAACAAACGCGCCTCTGGAGAAACTTGTTGCTGAAAAGAAATTTCGTGAGGATCTTTTTTACCGGCTTGATGTGGTGACTTTAGTTTTGCCACCATTAAGGGAGCGTCGTGAGGATATCCCTCTCTTAGCTGAACATTTTTTAAAAAAACATTATGGTAAAGAACGGCCACTACGCTTGAGTACAGAAGTTGTCGGCGCTTTGACCAATTATAATTGGCCAGGCAATATACGGGAGCTTGCCAATGTTATTGCCCAGGCAGCAGCTGTCTGTGATGGACATACTGTGCTGATGGAACACCTGCCATCTAAAATCAGGGAACAAAATAGAGGTGAGTATTTAGATGTTGGAATGCAAGCAGTACCGTTTCAGGAACAAAAACCGATTCCACAGCTGACCCTAGAGCAAAAGTGGTTAGATGATGTCGCAGCCAGCTTGAATAACTTTATTGACCAGGTAGATGTAAGGGCAGGGTTTGATCTTCCTGCTTTTCTAGATTCCATTAAAGAGGTTTCCGATGAAGCAGCCAAAAAGCTTATTGAAAAAAGCCTGGAAACTTCAGGGGGGCGTTATCCCCAGGCAGCGGAGTGGCTGAAGACCACACCCAGGGTGCTGCGCTATCTTTACAAGGAAAAGAAATGAGTAATTTGGCGGTTACTGGGATAAAAAAGGATGATTGCTGGGGATGATAGGACAGAGGGAAGACTGGGTACGTAACAATGTGCTCTTTTTTATAAGAATATGACAACTTGGCGATTTTTCCCAGGATTGTAGGATGCTGAGAAACTAGGAGTGGCGGGATATACAGTTCCGCCATTTTCTTATTAATAAAGGATATATCAGCAGAAAAACGAATTTGTTTATAGATAATGAATTCAACAGTAAAACTTAAGGAGAGGAAGGTTTTGAGTATGGCGGTCAACAGCCAGCGGGCGGTTAACAGACAGGCCATTGATGAAATAGTAAACAGCTACCCTCCTGAGCGAAGGTTTACCTTGGCCATTATGCAGGATCTGCAGAAGCACTTCAATTACCTGCCCAAGGAGGCCCTGAAAAGGACAGCAGCACATGTCAATGCTCCTTTATCTGTTGTCTTTAGTATGGCTACTTTTTACAAGGCTTTCAGCCTGGTTCCTAAGGGTCGTGTAGTATTAAGGGTCTGTGATGGAACTGCCTGTCACATCAAAGGTTCTAATGTGATGATCGATGAAATCTATAAAATCTTGGGGATTAGGCCAGGGGAAACTACCCCTGATGGTGAGTTTTCACTGGAAACTGTCAACTGCATGGGGGCATGTGCTTTAGCGCCTGTTCTTGTAGCTAATGGAAAGGTTCATGCAAAAATTACTCCAGCGGCACTCAGAGAAGTTATTAATGAGTATCGGGGGGCAGAACAATGATTAGACAACAAGGGAACAACCCGGGAAAAAGAATGATTCTGGTCTGCTGTGGTACAGGGTGTTTGGCCAACGGCAGTGGGTTGGTT
>JBASML010000184.1:0-11944 GCA_049656845.1 Syntrophaceticus sp. | reverse complement strand
TATCTTATGTTGAGGTGAAAGTAGGCCCTCGCTCTAAAGTGAGGATTATAGAAAAGGTTGATCCCCCTCCTTCTCAGGGACCATGTCATATTGTTGCCAAAAAGGATGGGGTTATCGACAGTATACTAACCTTAAATGGGCAGCCTAAGGTGAAAGAAGGTGACCTGGTAAAAAAGGGGCAGGTGCTTATTTCTGGCGCTATTTACCCTCCTCCCCCTGAAACTGACACTGCTGACCCTAAACCACCTTCTCCCCCTCAAAGACCCTTGCGCTATGTTAGTGCACAAGGGATTGTATATGGAAAGCTATGGTATCGTTTTTATGGAGAAGGTTTACGTGATGAGATAGCAGAGGAGAAAACAGGGAATAAAGTGCGCATCTATTGCATTAATATGGGTGGCAAGGAAATAATTATTAAGGGGCCAAAACGCATACCATATAAATATTACAGGTCACAAACCCAAAGGAGTAAATTTTTGCGTTGGAGGAATAAAACTTTACCTGTCGAATTTGTTACAATAGAAGCAGAAGAGATCAGGTATCTTCGTATTCAGCGAAGTTTCGAAGAAACGGTTGAAGTGGCTGCTAGGCGTGCCCGAGAAAAGGAAACCAAAGGAATACCTAAAGGGGCAGTGCCGGTCAGGCGTCAGTATAGGGTGATTGGGACTAGAGATGATAACCTTGTGCGGGTGATTCTTACTGTGGAAACCAAAGAAGAGATCGGAGTCGCCAGGAGTTTCACGCCGCCTCAAAAACCATCTGACAGCTGACATCCTGCCTCAGACATTTAATAATATAGGGGGTTGAGAAAAAGCTTGACAGGCTGTGCGGAAGCTAAAATATCGGTAAATGATAATGGTGCTGCATGTAATCTTTTCGGTAGCCTTGATTCTAACCTCAAGTTTATCGAAGAGAAAAGTGCTACAAGTATTATTGCCCGGGGTGATGAGATCCTTGTCCGGGGTGACCAGGAAGCAGTTCGAAACACCATTGCACTTTTAGAACAGTTGATAGCCTGGAGCAAAGAAGGAAATCTTGTAACAATTAGCGATATCAATTACGCTTGGCATCTTGTTAAGGAAAGTTCCCGGGAGCACCTGGTAGGAATCAGGTCTGAAGTACTTCTGACTAATCATCGCGGCAAATCTGTCCGCCCAAAGACCGCGGGGCAGGCGCGTTATATTCAGGCTGTCAAGGATAATGATGTGGTGTTTGCTATTGGCCCTGCTGGAACAGGAAAGACATATCTGGCAGTGGTCATGGCTGTGCGGGCATTCAAAAACAAGGATGTTAACAGGATCGTTCTTGTGCGCCCAGCGGTGGAGGCGGGGGAAAAATTGGGCTTTTTGCCTGGGGATATACAGGAAAAGGTGGATCCCTATCTACGCCCCCTTTATGATGGCCTGTTTAATGTATTGGGAGCAGATCAGGCACAGCGCTATATGGAGCGCAATGTCTTTGAGGTTGCCCCGCTCGCTTATATGAGGGGCCGTACCCTGGATGACTCCTTTGTTATCCTGGATGAGGCCCAAAATACCACTCCAGAGCAGATGAAGATGTTTTTAACCCGCCTTGGTTTCGGATCCAAGGCAGTGGTTACTGGAGATATCACCCAAATCGACCTTCCCAAGGGACAGTCTTCCGGGCTGGTTGAGGTGCAGAGTGTGCTGCGAGATGTGGAGGGGGCAGCTTTTGTCCATCTTACAGGAGATGATGTGATCAGGCACACTATGGTGCAGAAGATCATTGAGGCATATGAGCGTTATGAAGCCCAAACAAAATAGCCTCCACAAAATTACTTGGGAGTGAAAATACATGCTGGACTTACGCAGGGGGTACACCCTGCTCCGGCAGACTTTGAAAAAATATACCGGTGATCTTGTTTTCCGGCGAGTAGGGTGGGGAGTAATCTTCTTCTTGGCTACTGTTTTGATTATCGGCAGTAGCTTTTTCTCCAGGGGATTCTCGTTTAAAGAGGGACAGGTATGCCCCACAAATATATATGCACCGCGGACTATCGTTTATGTTGATGAAGTGGAAACTGAACGTTTGCGCCACGATGCAATTAGTAGGGTAGAAAAATCCTACCAAGAAGATACCGGTGTTATTTCACGGCTGGAGGAAAAGGTTAATAATACTTTTGATAAGATCCGAGAACTACGGGATACAGAGATTCAGCCTGCAGAGAAAGTACAGCGCTTGCGCACATATTTGGCTCAAGAGGTGGGGATACCTACCTCTGAGCTGGAGACAATCCCTACTGGCTCTCTTGAGTCGCTGCTGCAGGGGAATGAGCAAGAACTGGCCGTAGCTGAGTCTTTGAGCATAACTCTGCTTCAGGAAGAACTGCGCTATGGTCTCAAGGATGATGCTCTGCCCAGTGCTAAGGAAAGTATTGCCAAAAAGGTCTCACATTCTTCTATTTCAGAAGAGTGGAAACCAGTGGTTTCAGCTGTACTGGTTCATACTATTCGCCCAAACCTGGTCTTTGACAGTGAAACCTATGAGCGCAGGGTTGCTCAGGCTGAGGCTGAGGTGCCTGTTGTTGAACGCACATATAAAGCCGGCCAGGTGATTGTGCGTGAAGGAGATATTATTACTAAGGCACATTTGGCAGTTTTGCGTCAGTTGGGGTTGATGCGGGGGCGGACAGCATGGCCACAGATGCTCGGGGTGACACTTTTTGTCTTATTGATCGGGATATTAATAGTTTTATATCTTTATAGATCCCAAAGGGAAATACTAGAGTGTGAGCAGTACCTTATTCTTTATGGATTGCTGTTTACCTTGACAATGCTGATCGCGAAAGCAGTGTCAGTGATTACCATCAGCCCACGGCCAGAGATTGCTTCACTTGTGGGATATTTGCTCCCGGTTGCTGGCGGTGCTATTTTGATTTCTATACTTCTGGATAAAGGACTGGCGGTGTTTACAGCTTTTATCTTTAGCATTCTTGTGGGAGTGATGACTAACGGCCAGCTATCCTTTGCTTTGGTTGGGTTTGTGGGAAGTATGGCCGGAATTTTTGGTATCGGTACAAATGGCAGCAGGTCCGATGTTATTAGGGGAGGGGTTTTTGTATCTCTGGCTAATGTAGGTATGATCCTCATCCTTGGGCTGCTCAATGAAACTCCGTTAGGGATGGTTTTAGCGGGAATGGGGATGGGTGTTTTAAATGGGATCATCTGCTCGATACTAGCCCTGGGTTCTCTTCCCTACCTGGAGGGGGCCTTTGGTATCACCAGCTCAGTACGGTTGTTGGAACTCTCTAATCCCAGCCAGCCGCTGCTTAAGCGCCTGCTTTTGGAGGCACCAGGCACCTATCACCACAGCATTCTTGTGGGTAACCTGGCTGAGGCAGCTGCAGAGGCGGTTCAGGCAGACCCTCTTTTAGTGCGGGTGGGGTCTTATTACCATGACATCGGTAAGCTCAAGCGGCCTTATTTCTTTATCGAAAATCAGTTGTCTCGGGAAAATCCCCATGACAAAATTGCTCCTAGTTTAAGTACATTGATCATTACATCACATGTAAAAGATGGGCTGGAGCTTGCCCGGGAACATAAACTTCCTCCGGATATCCAGGGGATCATTGAGCAGCATCATGGAACGAGCCTGGTGGCTTATTTCTACCATAAGGCACTGGAGAGCGATCGCCCGGAGCTGGTTTCAGAAGAGGAATTCCGTTATGATTCTGTTAAGCCACAGAGCAAGGAAGCTGCCCTGGTGATGCTTGCTGATAGTGTTGAGGCGGCGATTCGTTCCCTACAGAAACCCACACCAGGCCGTCTAGAGGGGCTGACCAGGAAGATCATCAAAGACAAGCTGCATGATGGCCAGCTTGAAGAATGTGATTTGACATTTAAAGATTTAGATAAAATTGCTGTTGCCTTTGTACGGGTACTAGGCGGGATCTTTCATTCACGGATCGAGTACCCTGATGCAGCCTTAATTACAGAACTAGAAAGGAGAAAACCTAGGGGTGCAGCTGTTAATCAGTGATGAACAAAGACAGGTGGAAGTCAAGGCAGAGATCACTGCCTTGATCAAAGAAGCGCTGGAAAAGGTTCTAGAGGAAGAAGGGTTTTCCAGGGATTTTATTGATGTAGCAGAAGTGAGTATGGTCTTTGTCGATGACGAAAAGATGGCGGTTTTAAATGAGCGCTACCGCGGGGTTGTGGGCACAACAGATGTGTTGTCTTTTCCAATGATGGATGATGAGGATGTGGATGGATTCCAGGATGAGTTTTTGCTGGGAGATATAGTTATCTCTGTGCCTCGTGCACTAGAACAAGCCCAGGAATATGGGCATCCCTTTGTCAAAGAGATGCTGTTTTTGGCTGTACATGGTATGTTGCACCTCTTGGGGTATGACCATGAGCTAGAGGATGATGCAAAGAGAATGATCTCCAAAGAAAAGAAGGTGCTTAATATGATTGGCCCTGTTGTGGAGCATGATGGGGATGGCAGAACGAAGATTTAAGGAGAGCTTGCGGGATGCCTGTGGAGGTATCTGGCACTGTATCCTTACACAGAGAAATATGAAGATACACCTGACAGTAGCTTTTCTTGTTCTGGTTGTATCTTGGTTTTTGGGGTTAAACCGTGTGGAACTGGCCCTTGTCATTTTTGCTATTACCTTAGTTCTGGTAGCGGAGATGTTTAATACAGCTGTAGAAAAGACTGTGGATCTTTATATCAACACCTATCACCCTGTTGCTCGTTTGGCCAAGCATATTGCTGCAGGAGCTGTTTTAGCCGCTGCCATCAATGCGGTGATTATTGGTTTGATTGTTTTTCTACCGCATTTGTGTAACCTGTTTTAACTAAAGGAGGAGCGGTAAGATAATGGGCAGTATCGGTGATCATGAGCTCTTGGAAATGGCAAAAAAGGCGTCCCACTTTGCTTATGCTCCCTATTCCGGTTTTTCTGTGGGAGCAGCACTCCTCAGCAGGGAGGGTGCTGTTTTCACTGGCTGTAATGTGGAAAACGCATCCTTTGGTATGACAATCTGTGCTGAACGGGTAGCCCTTTTCAAAGGGATAGCAGAGGGCTGCAGAGAGTATGAGGTGTTGGCTCTCTGGGCGCCAGAACCTGTCTGGCCCTGTGGGGCATGTCTCCAGTGCCTGGCGGAGTTTGCTCCTGATCTAAGAATTATCCGTCAGGGGGAGAATGGGGAAGTGGATGAACTCCAGTTAAAGGAGCTTTTACCTTCAGCCTTTTATTTGAACCACAGATAAAAAAAGTGGGGTGTTTTCTATCAAATCAGGATTTGTATGTATCATAGGAAGGCCTAATGTGGGGAAATCTACACTGCTCAACCAGTTTGTTGGCCGTAAGGTTGCTATTGTGTCAGATAAACCCCAGACAACCAGAAACCGTATCCTGGGAATTTTGACAACAGAGGATGCCCAGGCTGTTTTTATCGATACTCCTGGAATACATAAACCACGCCATAAACTAGGGGAATATATGACCCGCATAGCCCAGGAAACCTTAGAAGAGGTTGACCTGGTTGTCTATGTTGTAGATGCCTCTGTTTCACCTGGCACAGGTGAGGAGTATATCATTGAGCAGCTGCGGGGTGTAAGCACACCTGTTATTCTGGTTTTAAATAAGATAGACCTAATCAAAAAACAGGACCTGCTGCCTTTAATCGATTGGTTTTCTAAAAGATACAATTTTCAGGATATTGTTCCGGTCTCTGCCTTAACCTGTGAGAACCTGGAGCGGTTGAGGGAGTTAATTGCTGAAAATTTAAAGGAAGGCCCCTTTTTTTATCCTGCTGAAATGGTAACAGATCAGCCGGAAATGTTTGTTGCCGCAGAGGTTATTCGAGAAAAGGTACTTCACCTTACCCGAGAGGAAGTTCCCCACTCGGTTGCTGTAGTTATCGATAATATGCAGGAGCGAGAGAACGGGCTGCTCTATATAAATGCTATTATCTATGTGGAACGGGACTCTCAAAAAGGCATCCTCATCGGTCGGGGTGGCGGGATGATGAAGGAGATCGGACGGCTTGCCCGCCAGGAACTGGAGGCTATTTTTGGCAATAAGGTTTACCTTGACCTTTGGGTAAAGGTAAAGAAGGGCTGGCGGGATGATGAAACTGCTCTGCGTTTTTTTGGCTACAAATAAAGTTGTTAGTGGTTGGTGTAGGTTTTTGCGAAAAAGATGTTCTGGTAAGACGTGTGGGTGGGTGTGCAACGGGGAAGGTGTGCGCCAGCGCACATGTCTAAAGGGGGTGTAGCCCCCGGTTTACGCCAGCGCCAATGAGACGGCGACAGCATGCAAAAGGGACAGTCCCTGGTGCATAGATATTTTTTGGTGGTGTTAGTATGATCAGAGATGAGCTTGCTAAATATATAGAGCACACTTTACTGCTGCCGCAAGCGGTGGATAGTGATTATGAGCGGCTCTGCCAGGAGGCCTTAGAACATGGATTTTACGGTGTCTGTGTCCCTCCCTGCAGAGTGCAGTTAGCCTCTTCCCTTCTTTCTGGGAGCGATGTGCGGGTGGTTACTGTGGTGGGCTTTCCTTTGGGTTTTTCAACAACTGCGGCTAAGGTATGTGAAGCAGAAGATGCCCTGGCAGAGGGCGCTCAGGAGCTTGATCTGGTAATCAATATCGGTTTTTTGAAAGAGGGGCGGTGGGCTGCTGTAGAACAGGAAATATCCTCAATCGTACGGTGTGCCGTATCTGGTGGGGAAAAGCCTGTGACCAAGGTGATCATCGAGACCTGTTATCTCAGTGACAAAGAAAAAAGCACCGCAGCTCAGGTAATTCATTCTGCAGGTGCTGATTTTGTGAAGACCTCTACAGGTTTTGGCCCTAAAGGGGCAAGTGTAGAGGATGTTGCCCTGCTTCGCAGAGCGGTGTCGGGAAGGTTACAGATTAAGGCTGCCGGTGGGATCAGGACTAGGGATCAGGCTTTGGCTTTAGTAAAGGCAGGTGCTGATCGCTTGGGGACAAGTTGTGGCCCTGATCTAATAAAAACAAAAAATATTTGAGATATGTTGCAGGATTTTGGCTATCAGGGGAGAATAAAAATATCAGTAAAAACAATTTCATAAACATCAAAAAATGCGGTTCTCCGAGTCTTTTGGCCTGTCGCTGTAGAGCTATTGGTTACTAGGCCCGTAGGGTGTATCTGGAAACGGGTGCGCCTCCCATTGTGGAAAGGAGGATTTTAGATGTTATTTCTGCTTTTTCGGAGTGGCCACATTTGAGGAGAGGCCACTTTTTTATTTACTGTGCTTGTGATCAGATCCTAGTTATCTGATGTTTATTTTAGATATTTTAGCAAGAGAGGGGGCCAGAGTATTTTTTTGCTTGCAATGGCTGAAACTGTTGACTGGCAAGACGAAAGGAGTGATAAGTATAGATAAACTAGTACTTAAATTTATAATATAATTAAATAAAATAAGAATTAATCATGTGGGAGGTGTAAAAATGAGTGATCTCAGTCGTCGCAATTTTTTAAAATTATGTGCAGGTTCAGTGGCTGCTGTCAGTTTAAGCCAGGTGCTTTTACCTGAACTGGTGAAAGCTGCACCTGCATCAGGTAAACCCCCGGTGATCTGGATTCAGGGAGCAAGCTGTACCGGGTGCTCTATATCTCTTTTGAATTCCGGCCAACCGGGTATGAAAGAGATCCTCACTGAAATCATCGACTTAAAATTTCATCCCAATGTGTCGGCTGCAGCCGGCGATTTAGCTATGAAAGTTATCGATGAGACAAGAGATGCCGGAAAATACTATCTTGTTGTTGAAGGAGCTGTACCAACTAAAGATGGGGGGATCTACTGTACAGTAGGGGAACGGAACGGCAAGCATGTAATCTTCCAGGACAGGGTCAAGGAACTGGCTAAAAATGCAGATGCTGTCATGGCTGTCGGTACCTGTGCCTCCTATGGTGGTGTTGCTGCAGCCAAACCCAATCCTACGGGATGCAAGGGTGTGGATGCGGTTTTGAAAGAGGCGGGGATTGAAACGCCGGTTGTAAATATTCCTGGCTGTCCAATACACCCTGACTGGTTTGTAGGATCACTTGCACACATCTTGCTGTTTGATGAAGTTCCAGAACTGGACAAATTAGGGAGGCCAAAGGTTTTTTACGGGAAATGTGTGCACGACAATTGCCCACGCCGGCAGTACTTCGATTCCAGCGTTTTTGCTAAAAATTTCAGCGAACCAGGATGTCTGCTGGAGATCGGCTGCAAGGGCCCTCTTGCTCACTGTGACAGCTTTGATCGGCTGTGGAACAGCGGTGTGAACTGGTGCATCAAGTCTGGAGCACCTTGTCTTGGCTGTACTGAAAAGAATTTTCCCGACTGTGCAACTCCCTTCTATGAGCGAATGCCTGGTGTGAATCTGCCTGGTATTCCAGCGAGTGCTGATGCTGTGGGTGGTGTCCTGGGTATTGCTGTGGCAGCCGGTATTGGTGCCCACCTGGTAGGAAGTGTAGCCAAGGGACGCATAGGTAAGAAAAAGGAAGGGGAGGAGGAATAAATGCAGAAAATCTCAGTTGATCCAGTAACCAGAATCGAAGGACATTTAAAGATCGAGGTTGAGGTAGATGGGGGTAAGGTTGTCAGTGCCAAGAGTTCAGGGACACTTTTCCGGGGTATAGAACTTATCCTACAGGGTCATGATCCCAGGGATGCCCAGGAGATGGTGCAGCGCATTTGTGGTGTCTGCCCAGTTGGACATGCTACTGCATCTGCTTTTGCACTGGACGATGCCTTTGGCATTGAGCCTCCTAAAAACGGCCGGATCCTTCGCAATCTGATCCTTGGAGCTAATTATATCCAGTCCGATATTCTGCATTTCTATCATTTAGCAGCTCTGGATTATGTTAAAGCACCAGATACCATACTGCCTCTTGCCCCTCGTTATGAGGGAGATTATCGGCTCCCTGATGATATCAACGCAGCCGCGGTTAACCACTACCTCATGGCCCTGGAGATGCGCAAAAAAGCCCATGAGATGTTGGCCATCTTCGGGGGGAGGGCACCTGCACCCAGGTCCATTGTGCCTGGAGGGGTAACAGAAGTTGTCGATGCGGAAAAAATTTTGCATTTCAAGTACCGCCTGGAAGAGTTGATCGATTTTATCGACAATATCTATGTGCCTGATGTCTTGGCGATTGCCGATGTTTATAAGGACTGGTTTGATATTGGGCGTGGCTGCAAGAATATGCTGTCATATGGCTGTTTCCCACAGGAAGGTGGAAGCAGGTTTATCAAAGAAGGCACCTATATAGACGGCCAGGACGGCCCATTTGATCCTGAGCAGGTTACTGAAGATGTTAAACATTCATGGTATAAAGATGATATTGCAAAAACACCCAAAGAGGCAGTGGTTTCCCCTGATCCCAACAAGGCAAATGCATACTCCTGGATGAAAGCGCCGCGCTACAATGGAAAGGTGCTAGAGGTAGGGCCTCTTGCCCGCATGTGGGTGGACAAGGATCCGAAAATTCGCTCCTTTGGAGAAAAGGCTTTTTCGGTGATGGGCCGACATGCTGCCCGGGCGTTAGAGGTTCAGAAAATAGCACACGCTATGAAGGACTGGGTAATGGAATTAAAACCAGGGGAGCCCACCTGTAACCCGCATGAAATACCTAGAAATGCCATAGGTATTGGCACGGTAGATGCTGTGCGTGGAGCATTGGGACACTGGATTAAAATTGAAGCAGGGCGTGTTGCTAAATACAACTGTGTTGTGCCTACTACCTGGAATGCCAGTCCCCAGGATGACAAGGATCAGCCTGGACCCATTGAGCAGGCCCTGGTTGGCACTGAGGTTAAAGATGCGGACAATCCCATTGAATTAGTCCGTATTGTGCGCTCCTTTGATCCCTGTATAGCTTGTGCAGTGCATGTAATTACCCCGAACCGGAATGTTGGCGCATTCCGTGTTTATTAAGGGGGGATCATGATGAGGGGTTTGGAATATCGCCATCCAGGACCAGTGCGTTTTTTCCATTGGTGGAATGCTATTGCTATGATTCTGTTGGGTTTAAGTGGCTTTTATATTCATACACCACACGGTTTTCCGGTGTTTCCTTCAATGGATGTTGCGCGCAAGATCCACTTTATTTGCATGTATGCTGTGGCAGCTGGTGTCATTGGGCGCCTCTACTACGCCTTTGTCAGCGGAGATTACAAAAACTTTCGGCTGCGTACTGCTGACTTCGGTAATATGATCAAGCTGATGAAGTACTATCTCTTTATCAGTGATGAGCTGCCTGATTTCGGAGAAAAGTATAACCCTGGCCAGAAGATGATGTATTTTGGATTTGTACCACTGATTATAATTCAGGGTATTACGGGTTTTATTCTCTACTGGCCTACAACCTTTAACCATTGGGCAGCCGCTGTTGGGGGTATGCATGTAATCAGGATCATCCACTATATCGTTGCCTGGGTATTTGTGTACTGTGTAGCCGCTCACCTTTATCTTGACTTTAGTGAGGGGTGGCCTAGTATTATGGGGATGATCACCGGTTATCGCCCTGCAGATATTCATGGCCATGAAAAGAAACGAAGAGCTGATGCGGAGGGTTCTCCCTGCGGGAGTAAATAAAACATTAAAAGAATAAGTATAACTGCAGTTTATTAAACTGGCCTGTATCTCTTGGCAGGCCGGTTTTTTTGTTGTTGGTGGTTGGAAAAAGGAATATAGGGCATATGTTACCTATGTTCTGAACCTATGCAGGGGGGTGCTCTGTTGCCTGATCAGGGTGACGCCTCAAACGTGAATTAGGAAGGGTAAGGATGGCCATTCCAGATTCATCAGGGTTTCATCAAAAAGTGGAATAGAAGAATCGTTCCTGTGATCTGATGTATAATGATGTGAGCCAGCCAAAACCGAAGCTATTATGTGAATTCTTTACCTTAAGTGAGCTGATATATAATGATATGAGCCAGGGATAAAGTTGAGGGGGATGCCAGTGGGGAAGAAAGTTGTGCTGGGGATCGGCAATTTACTGATGAAGGATGACGGCATTGGTGTGCATGCCATTCGCGCTCTTGAGGGGCGTCTACCTCAGGATGTGGAACTGGTTGATGGGGGAACAGCGGGTTGTGATCTCCTCCCTTATATGATGGGAGCAGAGAAGATTATCATCATCGATGCCCTGAAAGGGGGAGAACCCCCCGGGTCCATCTACCGCTTGACACCGCAGGACTGTGGGGAGCAGTATCTTGAAGGTGCAATTTCCGTACACGACATGGGGATTTTGACGGTACTGCATGACCTTGCCCTGTTAGAGGAAAAAACACCATTAGTTGTAATAATTGGTGTAGAACCGAAAGAGATCGGCTGGGGGATGGAATTGACCCCAGAAGTTGAGCAGAGCCTCCCTAAGGTTTTAGAATTAGTGGAAAGAGAAGTAGAGTATAGTTCATTGATGGGAAGTTGATGTCATACCTTCTAACGGGGCCAGGCTTGCTTTATTGCTTTGTTGTGAATCTGCTGTTAACTATGACATCTTTCAGCTGGCAACATAGATTTTTGCCCCACTTTGGGTTTTATAATGGTGTAGGTGACGGCGTACGCTTATTATTTGCTCTCAGCAAAAAGCCGGCTTTTTCTTTACCAATAGGAAAATAGAGAACAAATGAAAGACCGAGAGCTGCAAATTCGTGGCTCTCTTTTTTTCGCGCTTTTGGGGAAACCTATACAGCATTTCATAACTTTGTATCTGCAATTATAGTTTTTGTAAACAAAGCGCCACATAGTGTGGTATCTAATAATATATCCGGTTTTTTCTTTTACTTAACAGTACTCCCTTACTTTGATAAAATGTATAAAGTGTGTACTACTGGAATCATGATACTGCTTTAATGATATTTAAAAGACTCGGTTCTTGGTTTTGTCTTGATTTAAGTGTTGTTAACAATTGATTTATTGTAAGAGGAGGATAAGGGATGGATTTGA
>JBASML010000183.1:0-7127 GCA_049656845.1 Syntrophaceticus sp. | reverse complement strand
AGCTGAGTCTTATACAGATAGCAGGAAACACCTACTACTTTAATTATCCTAGTATTATTGGAGTATATTTCTTTAACCCCGATTCTTGTATGCTTATCGATAGCGGAGCAAAAAAGGGGCAAGCCATTGCTGTTTTAAAGGATTTGTATAAACGAAAGATTACAGTTCACAGCATCTTCAATACACATCACCACGCTGACCACTGTACAGGCAACCAAGTTATCCAGAATAGAAGCAGCTGCCGCATCTACGCTTCGTCATTGGAAGCGGCATTGATTGAAAACCCACTTTTCGCTCCATTATCACTTTATTCGGCATATCCGCCTCCAATTTTAAGGAATAAAGCATTGCTAGCTCCACCATCCAAAGTGACCGGTATCCTCAAGTCAGGGGAGCAACAGTTAAATGGGGTTTCTTTTCAGGTTTTGGACTTAAAAGGGCATACTCTGGGTCAGTTGGGCATTGTAACACCCGATGGTGTGGCTTTTCTAGGAGATAGTCTGCTGGCAGATGATATTTTGAATCATTATCCTTTTCCATATTTGGTAGATGCAGCAGGCTATTTTGCAACCTTGGACTTTCTTGAGCATGCTGATTTTTCGTCTGCCATTCTTACACACGGCGGACGGGTTAGAGGGCTAAAGAGATTGGTTAGGAGAAACCGTGATGCCTCTAGAGAGGTGATCAAGCTTATTCTGGAAAGCACAAAAGAGCCCTTAAGCAGAGAAGAAATTGTATCTATACTAATCAGAAGTCTTAGCTTGCCTTTAAGCACTACTCAGTATTATTTCATTTACTCTACAATTTCTGCTTTTCTTTCCTATTTAAATAGCATTAATAGAATACGTTTGCAGTTACTGGATGGAAATATTAAATTTATTTCTGTTTCTGGGTAGGGATGGCGTAGTTATCGTTTGGTTAACATAATTATTCATGTTGTTTATTGGCACCTGGGGGTGGTTTTGTATGAATGAATTAATGGATATTCAGAATTATGCGCAGCAGATTGCCGAAGCGATAGCTGCGGTGTTGGGCATTGATGTAGAAATAGCTGATAAGAAACTTGTCCGTGTAGCAGGAACAGGTATTTACCGGGGTGATGTAGGTAGGTCTATGGAGCGCCAGGGTTATATTTACCGGGAGGTAATGCGGCTGGGTCATGAGGTCGTGATTGATAATCCGGGAAAGAATAAGCTATGCCAATTCTGTGAACAAAAAGATCACTGTCCTGAAAAGTACGAGATCGTTTATCCGATCAATGTGGACAGCAGCTCTGTTGGGGTTATTGGGCTGCTTTGTTTTGATGAAGAAAGGGCGAGGATTGTCAAGCAGAACCGGGATTCGTACCTTGCTTTTTTGGGAAAAATGGCGGAAACTCTGGCTTTAAAGATTAAAGAAGAGGACTTCTTAAAGGGTCTTGTTTATTCATATAGATATTTGAAATCAATTATCGACTGCTTAGAAGAGGGACTGATCACGACTGATCTCAATGGGAAAATAATACATTATAATAAGCCGGCCCAAGAGCTTTTAGGCGAGGCGGTTTCTTCCCCTAATGCTTCTTTGGGGTTATTATTGGGTTCGAAAAGAGCGGATGAAATCATTAATGATGTTGGTAATCAGCAGAAAGTGCTGGAAAAGGAGATACGGATCGATGCCAAACCAGAAAAATTGCAGTTAATGATTCACGCCCGCCCCATAACAACCGAAAAAGGAGTTCAGGGCATCGCCATTGCTCTTAACCAATTTACCAAGATTAGGCGGCTTGTGAATCGTTATTCTAGCACTAGTAGTGAAATTAATTATACTGTAGATGATATTTTAGGAGTCAGTAAGCAAATACAGCAGGTGCGTGAAAAAATTAAAAGCATCGCTTCTAGTAATTCAACTGTTTTGATCAGGGGGGAGAGCGGCACAGGAAAAGAATTAGTGGCTAGGGCGATCCATAATTATGGTGCCTGGGCACAAGGGCCATTTGTTGCTATTAACTGCAGTGCCATTCCAGAATCGCTTTTAGAAAGTGAATTATTTGGTTACGAAGATGGTGCTTTTACAGGTGCCCGCAAGGGTGGTAAAATGGGAAAATTTGAGTTAGCTGATAATGGCACATTGTTTCTTGATGAGATTGGTGATATGGCACAGTTTTTGCAAGTGAAACTGTTAAGGGTTCTTCAGGAGCGTAAAATTGAGCGGGTCGGAGGGCTTTATCCGATTCCAGTTAATGTGCGTGTGATCGCTGCAACAAATCGTGACCTGGAAAAAATGATCGCCCAGGGTGAGTTTCGAGAAGACCTTTATTATCGTATCAATGTGATCCCGATTAATATAGCACCTCTGCGGGAGAGGAAAGAAGATATTGACGTTCTGTGCAGGTATTTCATTGATCAGTATAATCAGCAGTTAGATAAAAATGTCCAACATATGACAAAAGAATTTAGCAAAAAGCTGTGGGATTATTCCTGGCCAGGTAATGTACGGGAACTGCAAAATGCCATTGAATACGCCATGAACTTAGCTACTGGTAATTTTCTAGATGTGAAACATCTCCCGGTAGGAATTAGAGAGCAGGATGATGAGGATGCAGATTCCTTTAATCTGGAAACGCTTGAGCGCAGAGCTATCTGCCGTTGTCTGCAGACGTTTGGGACAACAGTAGAAGGAAAGCAAAAAGCAGCAAAAGAATTGGGGATCGGGATTGCTACCCTTTATCGAAAGATGAAGCGCTATGGTATTGAGGATGCAGAAGTTTGACTTTATCACAGTGAGAATATGTATATCATAATGATAATATAGAAAGTACATTTTTTAAGGGTTAATAATGCTGCACTGGAATTATTTCCGATTTCCGTGCCGCATAGCAAAGAGCAGATAATTGCCTGTCTGAGGCGGTTATCTGCTCTTTGTTTAGTGGTAACTGGATGCAGTGCTTTTTTGTTGAGTTGTATTAAAATTGGTTTAAAGTATCAGCTTGTGAATACGTTAGTTTTAGCCAAATGTTGCCATTTCTTATGCTGTGTACCGTTGAGTTGTTATCACAATGATAATTATTCAGCTTTGTTGTAACTGATTTTACCCTAAACCGAAGGGCAGAGAATCGAGATAACATAATAATGATGTAGTAATCGGGAAGTATATTTAGTAATCATGATGCAATGCGTTGGCAGGTGATATATTGATGATTTATTGGCAAATATCTTGTGCAATGAAATATTATTGTCTACTGCTAAAAGGTGGCATGATTATTGCATAAATATGTAGGCGGAATGATGAATGCAAAAAAGTAATGAGGTGAGTGCTTTGTTAGAACACCTTGAGTGGATTGACAGCGTTGACCCGCAAGTGGGGAAGATAATACGCCAGGAACTCAAGAGGCAAAACAACAATATTGAGCTGATCGCATCAGAGAACTTTACAAGTCTGGCTGTGATGGAAGCTCAAGGTACTGTATTAACTAATAAGTATGCAGAAGGTTATCCCGCCAAGCGTTACTATGGAGGATGCGAGTTTGTCGATCAGGTGGAAGACTTGGCTAGGGAGAGAGCCAAAGAGCTTTTTGGAGCAGAGCATGTCAATGTCCAACCCCATTCCGGTTCCCAGGCTAATCAAGCAGTTTATTTTGCTACCTTAAATCCAGGAGATCTAGTGTTAGGGATGGATCTATCCCATGGAGGCCACTTGACCCATGGGAGTCCAGTGAATCTATCGGGAAAATACTACAATTTTATTCACTACGGTGTTGGTCGGGAAACTGGGACCATAGATTATGAAGAAGTTCGAGAACTGGCTCATAAACACATGCCTAAAATGATTGTAGCTGGTGCTAGTGCTTATCCCAGAATCATAGATTTTGAGGCATTTAGAGAAATTGCCGATCAGGTAGGAGCTTTATTGATGGTGGATATGGCTCATATTGCTGGTTTAGTTGCTGCAGGGCTTCATCCCTCACCTGTACCATATGCAGATTTCGTGACAACAACCACCCATAAAACACTGAGGGGCCCCCGGGGAGGCATTATTCTCTGCAAACAGAAGTATGCCGCAGCTATCGACAAGGCAATCTTCCCTGGAATACAGGGAGGCCCCCTAATGCATGTGATTGCTGCCAAAGCTGTTGCCCTAAAGGAAGCCCTGCAGCCTAATTTTGTTACCTACCAGAAAAATGTTGTTGCCAATGCCGCAGCTCTTGCAAAAGGCTTGATGCATTATGATTTCCAACTTGTTTCCGGAGGCACAGATAATCATTTGATGCTGGTCGACCTGCGCAACAAACATATTACTGGGAAAGAGGCGGAACAACGCCTCGATGAAGTCGGTATCACCGTTAATAAAAACGCAGTTCCCTTTGATACTGAAAAACCGTTTGTAACCAGCGGTATACGTATCGGCAGCCCGGCTGTAACTACCCGTGGGTTTGATACAGAAGCAATGCGGGAGATTGCAGATATTATCAACCTTACCCTTACCAAAGAGGATTACAAGGAAGAGGCATGCCAGCGGGTGCATCATCTCTGTGAGCGGTTTCCATTATATAGAAAAAACAGAGAGCCTGCTATGCAGTACTCATAACCACTTTGTAAAATTATGCCTTTATGAGGTGAATGGATTGAATAATGTATTAGGTTTACGTTGTATTAATTGTGAAAAAGAACTTACTGCAAAGCCAGGTTTGTATACCTGCCCTGCTTGCGGCCCAAAAGACGGTATTTTGGATGTGATATATGACTATGCAAAAATAAAAAGAAACGTGCCTCAAGAACGTGTTATATACTCCAATGATAATTCTCTTTTTCGGTATCTGCCTTTTCTTCCGGTGGAACCCTCAACACCTCGTCCTCGATTACGTGTAGGGTTAACTCCTTTGTATAGAACTGTTAACCTCGGCGAACAGCTAGGCCTAAACCACCTTTATATTAAGGATGATGGGCAGAACCCTACCGCTTCACTAAAGGATCGCGCATCGGTTATTGCTGTCATGAAAGCGGTAGAAGAAAAGATGGATACTATTGCTTGTTCCTCTACAGGTAATGCTGCCTCATCTCTGGCTGGAAATGCAGCAGCAATGGGTCTTAAGACATTCATCTTTGTTCCTGGCAGGGCACCTCAGGGTAAAGTAGCCCAACTGCTGATTTTTGGGGCCAATGTAATTAGTGTCCAGGGTTCTTATAGCGATGCCTTTCAACTGTCAGCAGAGGCCATTGAGCGATGGGGGTGGTATAACAGGAATGCTGCCATCAATCCTTACCTCATGGAGGGCAAAAAGACGGTATCCCTGGAAATAGCCGAACAGCTTGCCTGGGATGTGCCTGATTGGGTGGTTGTATCTGTAGGTGATGGGTGTATTATTTCTGGGGTTTGGAAAGGATTTCAGGATCTTTATCAGGTTGGCTGGATTGATAAGCTCCCAAAATTACTTGGGGTACAGTCCTCTGGCTGCAGCCCACTGGTTGATGCCTTTCTGGAAAACAGACCCTGGCATCCAGTAGAGGAAAATACTATTGCTGACAGCATTGCAGTGGGTGTGCCACGCAATGCGGAAAAAGCTCTGCGCGCAGTTCGGGAATCTGGGGGAACCATGGTCGCAGTAACAGATGAAGAGATTCTCAGTGCTATGCGTTTGCTTGGCAGAACCAGTGGAATATTCGGGGAACCTGCAGGTGTAGCAGGGTTGGCAGGTCTGAAGGCTCTTGTGGAAAGAGGGGTTATCGGTAGTGATGAACGAGTCGTGGTTATTGTTACAGGTAACGGCCTCAAGGATGTGAAAAATGCCATTGCTGCAGCAGGTGAACCGATTAAGATTAAGCCATCCATGGACCAATTGATAGCAGAGCTGAAAACGCAGCAGCTGCTGTAAATAACATTATATTAGCGCTGTGCTCTATTAAGAGCATCTAAGAGTATCTGCGAAATATAGAATATTAGAATATATTAACGAAATATTAGCGAAAACATTTTTAGACTGGAGGTAGAATTTGTGGACACAATACCCTTTGGCCCGACCTATTCAGAAATGCTTAATCCAGAATTGATACCAACGGAAACACGAAAAAAGGCTCTTCAAGCCAAGAAGACGGATGAATTAGATCCGCTTAACCTGTTCAATATTACCTGGAAGGATGAGAATAACAAGGTTCGTAAAATTGTTTTACCAAAAGAATTAACAAGAACCAAAGCAAATATAGTTGTTCTCCTTGGTAAGGAGTTTCCCTCTGGATCTCATAAAGTTGGCCCAGCTTATGCAACATTGATTGAAGGATGTGTTGATGGCACCATCCTTCCAGGTAAACATACAATTCTAGGTCCCTCAACAGGAAACTTTGGTATTGGAGTTGCTTATATATGCAAACTAATGGGTTATGATGCTGTAGTTATTATGCCGGATAATATGAGCAAGGAACGTTATGACCAAATTCGCAAGTATGGTGCCAAACTTGATCTTACACCTGGCACCGAGTCAGATGTGATCCTTACTTTACAGCGAACCTATGAATTGAAAAAAGATCCGAAAAATCGCCCTCTTGCCCAATTTGAATTAATGCCAAATTACCGATTCCACCGGCATGTTACAGGCAATTCGGCAATTGAAGCTGTCCAGGGGATCGGCAACGGTCGTATTGCTTGCTTTGTTTCTGCTCCAGGGTCTGCAGGTACCATAGGGGCTGGGGATCAGATCAAAAAGGTTTTTCCTGAAGTGAAAGTAGTGGCTCTGGAACCCTATGAGTGTTCTACTCTAACTACTGGTGGCCGGGGGCAGCATAGGATAGAGGGCATTGGAGATAAAATGTGCACCTTAATTCATAATGTTTTAAATACGGATTTTGTTGTTTTAATTAAGGATGAAGAGTCAGTACAAGGTTTGAAGGTAATTCAAGATGGTACAGATGTGCTAGTAGAATTAGGTGTTCCTAGGGATCAAGTTTCTGCACTGCGAGGACTTTTTGGAGTCTCAGGAATCTGTAACATCCTAGGAGCTATCAAGATGGCCCATTACTTAAGGTTGGGTCCAGATGACAATGTTGTCACTATCGCTACTGATGGCTTTGACCGCTATCCTTCAGTAATGAAGGACATTGAAGAGCGCTATTTGGAACTTGAACCATTTGTACTTAAACGCTGGGCCAGAGATATCT
>JBASML010000182.1:0-2081 GCA_049656845.1 Syntrophaceticus sp. | reverse complement strand
ACCAGGGCACTCATCTGCGATGATCCCTGTATAGCCGCAGTCTGCACAGGTATCCAAAGGATAGTTGATCCCTCCATATCCAACATTATTATCAGCCATACATCTGATGATTGTTTCAACTGCTTCTGGGTTATGTTCCGGGGGAGATGCCAATTCTACATATGTTATATGTCCACCATTACAGTATTTATGGAACCGGCCTTCTATTTCTATCTTATCTGCAATGGTTGTTTTAAAGTCTACTGGCAGGTGATAAGAATTTGTGTAAAATTCTTTGTCTGTCACATCTGGAATTAATCCGTATTTTTTTCGATCAAGTTTAACAAATCTGCCGCACAAACCTTCTGCTGGTGTTGCAAGAAGCGCATAGTTTAAGTCATACTGTTCGCAGGCCTCGTCAACCTTATTCCTCATAAAACTAATAATTTCCTCGGCAAATTCAAGCATCTCATTATCCTGGCCATGGTGTTTTCCACCAAAGGCATAAAGGCATTCAACAAGGCCGATGAATCCTACAGAAAGGGTCCCATGCTGGACAGCATTTTCAATAGGATCACAGGATTGGAGATTTTCAGAACCCAGGTAAAGGTGTTCTCCCATAACAAAGGGTAAATCTTTTACTTTTAATTTTGCTATAAAATCATAGCGGTGTTTTAGTTGATCAATTGCCAATTCAGTTACATCATTTAATTCCTTCCAAAACACCTTTGGAGATCCTTGAGCTTTTAATGCAATTCGGGGCAGGTTAACTGTTGCAAAGGCTAAGTTCCCCCGCTTATCGGTAACCTCTGGGCCTCTTCTGTTTGCCATTACCCTGGTGCGGCATCCCATATAGGCTACCTGATCACCATAAGGAGCATTGAATGTGGCATCCATAAAACTGAATGTGGGGTTCAGGCGCTTTGAGGAGACACGGCAGGCTAATTTAAACAAGTCATAATTGGGATCACCTGGATTAAAATTAACGCCTTTTTTAACTTTAAAAATAACATTTGGGAATATAGCAGGTTCTCCTTTTCCCAGACCTGCTTCATAAGCCTCAAGAAAAGCCGTTATTATCTTGCGCCCCCCAGTAGATGTGTCTGTCCCCAGGTTAATGCTTGAGAACACCACCTGACCCCCTGCCCTGCTGTGCATCATGTTTAGGTTGTAGATAAAGCTTTCCATAGCCTGGAATATTTCCTCTTCTGAAACTTGATCCGCATATGGGGCCATATCTCTGTCAAATGCGCTGAATGATTGGCCGCCGAACATATCGTTCTGTGATATTTGCATGATAATAGCTGCCAAAGCACCTGCAGAGCTAATTCTCTTGGGAGGACGCACCCAGCCATTTTGTGTGCGAAAGCCTTTTTCAAGCAGTTCTCCTAAAGGAATTTGCAAACAATTAATGCTAAGGTTGTACCATGGGAGGTCATGGATATGGATATCCCCGTTTATATGTGCCTGTGCAAACTTATCAGGAATAACACTTAAGAGATTGTATTTCTCGCTTGCTGCACAGCCGATCTGAAAATTCTTGGCCGAAGCAGACCCGCCAACATTTGCATTTTCCCTGGATGTTTCCTGGGACAATTCAGCTACGGTTTCCATGAGATCGCTTTTTCTTTCACGTATCTTTGTTCTTTCATGTCTATACAAAATATATGCCTTGGCAGTTTCATAGCGTCCGGCTGTCATAAGAGACTTTTCTACAAGGTCCTGGATTTGTTCAACTGTTGGAACAGCAAGCTTTTCTTCTTTTATTCGTCTCAAAACACTCAATGTTAACTCCTGTGCTTCAAGCTCTGGTTCAGCAGATTCCCCTGTAACAGCAAAAGCTTTTTTAATAACTGCTGTAATTTTTGACGGAATAAAATCGACTTCTCGGCCATCTCTTTTGATTATTTTTTCAGACATAGAGATCCCCCCTTTAATCAAAAAAGCAGAGTGTTTATTCTCCCCTGCTTAAAAACTATGTATCTAATTTTCCAGCATACTATATACTATATCCTCTGGGTTACCCAATCTGCAAGGGATAATTCAGCCACTTTAAGCATCCATAATAATTCACATTGATCTGCTATACACTCAAACAGCCT
>JBASML010000181.1:0-1617 GCA_049656845.1 Syntrophaceticus sp. | reverse complement strand
CTGGATATAGTCCAAGTGCTGCCGTATCTTATGCACATAGATGGGTGAGCAATACTACAAAATTAAGGAATCCAGCATATCCATCTTATTCTGCTGATTGCACCAATTATGTTTCTCAATGTCTTGTAGCTGGAGGTATTGCAGAAAAAAGACCATCACCTGTTCCGTCCGGTATATATGCAACATCAAGTTATTGGTATTGTGATAAAGTAGGTACCTCTACTTGGAAAGTTTCTACTCCTTGGATTAGAGTATCAGGAACCAAAAATTTTCATGATTATTGGGCACCAAAAGTACGAGATGCAAATTACCAAGGAGATACAACTGTAAGTAGAAATGCGGATTTAGGCGATGTGGTTCAAATAAGACATGCAGGAACCTTAGACAGATTTCATACTACAATTGTAACAAAATTTATTGGTGGAACAGCCTGCCTTTCATATCATACTACAGATAGAGAAGATTACCCTATTTCGAACTTAAATGATTATGCTTACGATTGGAGTTTGTTAGATTTCGCAAGCTAATTCAAAAATAGCCTTTAGTGATATATTACAAGGATGGTGGTATGGTGAAAAGCAATAAAAGTTTAATCATTATTTTGTCCTGTTTGGTGATTGCTGCATGTATATTTATTACTTGGAAAGGTATATCCAACAACGATGTTTTTATTGAAAGCAAAGATGGAAAGTGGAAGGTTGGGTATGTGAAGGCTGAAGAGACCTTTGATCCAAGGAAACAATACCATTGTATATTGACATACAATGGAAATAATATTCATAATATAGAATATATATCCTATGAATATTATTATAAGGGTGCGAATAGTCCTGCTTCTTATGGCAAATGTACAAAAGAAGAAATGAAATTTCCTTTGACCTTTGGTGAATTTAGTGACAAACTTAAAAGTGGAGAAGAGAGAATTGTTAAGTTAGAATGGAAGGAAAATGGAAAGGTTTATAAGGAAGATCTAGTAATTAAAAAATAATACATATTATTACTAATATTTGACTTTCTTGCGGCCACAGCCCTTCTATTAATAACTCATCCTGATATACAAGAAAAAAATAGTTTTTATTTGCTAGATGTGATCACAATAATATTACTCATAATAGTATCTGTAAAAAAAAGAAATCAGTTATATAATCTGCGCCAGTAGATATTGTTTAATAAAAATTAAAAATGAATTTAATCCTGGCAGGAAAACAGGCGGCTATCCTCAAAAAGCCGCCTGTTGCTGTTACAGTATTTTTATGTTGTGCATGCCTAGTAAAACTTCTTCCCATTCATATACCCCTGCAGGTGATCCAGTGTCTCCCCGAAGCGCTGGAAGTGGACGACCTCTCGTTCCCGCAGGAACTTCAAGCCGTCTGCTAAATCGGGGTCATCGGTGAGGTTGATCAGATTCTCATAGGTCGCCCGGGCCTTCTGTTCTGCTGCCATGTCCTCATGGAGGTCTGCTATGGGGTCACCCATGACATTGATATAGGCGGATGTCCAGGGGACTCCGTTGGAGTCGCTGGGGAAGATCCCCTTATCCCAGATGGCATAGTAGCCCCCTAGTCCTGCCCTGCGAATTTCTTCTGGTTTAGCTCCCTTCATCAGTTTGTAAACCAT
>JBASML010000180.1:0-7144 GCA_049656845.1 Syntrophaceticus sp. | reverse complement strand
AGTCATCTATGGATGATGTATATAGTGCAAAACTGTCGGCAAACTGGTAAGTATCGAAACTGATTATATCTAAATTAGAACCAAATAGTATTGACCAATCCAAATCAGAACATGAATGCACACCTGCTAACCCACCAAACCTTCTTACAAAATCAGCAAATTCAGAAAGTTCGGCCTTTACTTCATCACTACTTACACTGATGCGGTCATACCTACCGCAGCTATCGATCACCGGGTCATCCATAAAGATGATTACTGGAAACCCGCATTCGCTCAGGGTTTTAACCTGCCAGGCTGCCTGCAGTGACAGCTGCTTCAGCAACACATCACGCAGTTGCTTATCATAATAAGCCGGTACTCCACGCTGGTTGGTGACCTGAAAGCCTGCAGACAGCAAACCAACAACCTGTCCCTTCAAATACTTGGCCTCACCTGTACCATGTCTTTTTACTTCGACATAGAACCGGTAAAATCCTTCTGCAGATCCAGGAGGAAAAGAAAATTTATTTAAAGCAACAATATCCCCTTCTTCCACCTGCATATAAAGCTCATAAAATCTGGCCAACCGCTCAGGCCAATCCTCTTCTTCATCCAAAAAATATGCCTTTGTCCCTTTCTCCACCCGCAAGAGCCCAAGATCATTTAATACATGCAAATACTGGGTGCAGAAAAACTCTCGAACCGAGTATCTAGGCAGCTGCGGCCAGTGTGGCATTAATGGTAGAAACTCTTTGATCAGAGAAACAGCAGCAGTTGGGTCAAGATGAGGAAGACTACCAATTCCAGTTGCACAGCCACAAGGACGAAACCACATACCGCACATCCTTTCTTATAGCACAATTAATAAAAACAATCGAAACTAAAGACATCTTCCCCTCAAACCTCTCTTTGCCTTCTTACCACTCTATTACATTCTTATATGATGTTGTTTACACCATAATTTAAAGATTATAGACTTCTTCTCCACTCAAAACCTTGATCCCTTTACCCAGCATCAACTGTTCAGCAACCCTTGAATTTTCCACACGAAAGACCGCCAGGGCATCCCCTGATACCTTTGTCACAAAAGCATATAGGTACTCAATGTTAATACCCGCTTCCTGCATCAGGCCAAGAACTTCTGCTAATCCCCCGGGATGATCCGGTATCTGTACAGCAATAACCTCAGTCATCCTAACTGTGAACTGTTCACGGCGCAGTACCTCATAGGTGCGATCAGGGTCATTGACAATCAGGCGTAAGATACCGAAATCTGTGGTATCTGCCACAGAAAAAGCGCGGATATTAATCCCTTCATCACCGATAACCTTGGCCACATTGGCCAATCTGCCACACTCATTTTCTAAAAACACAGTGATCTGCTTGACAGGCATAGTATTCCCCCTTTACAAATTGCGGCGGTCAATGATCCGCTTTGCTTTTCCCTCATAACGCTCGATGGTTTTTGGTTCCACAAGTTTTACCTTAACATTGATACCTAAAACAACTTCAATTTCCTTTTGAATTTCATGCTCCAAGCTTTCCAATTTCCTGATTTCATCTGAAAAAACCTCATCAGATACCTCTACCCAAACCTCTAGTTCATCCAGCTGATCACGGCGATCAACAATAATCAAATAATAGGGTTCTGTATGGCTAATCCTGAAGAGAACATCCTCGATCTGGGAAGGAAAAACATTCACACCACGGATAACCAGCATGTCATCAGTACGCCCCTGGCAGCGGTCTATTCTAATATGGGTACGGCCGCAAGGACATGGGCCATCTGTAAGAATCCGCGTAATATCCCTGGTTCTATAGCGTATCATAGGTAAGGCCTCTTTGGTAAGGGTAGTAATCACCAGCTCTCCATAGTTTCCCGGCGGCAGCTGCTCCCCGGTTTCTGGGTCCACAATCTCTGCCAGGAAGTGATCCCCCCAGATATGCAAGCCGTTTTCTTCCGGGCATTCTACAGCAACCCCAGGGCCAATAACCTCACTGATCCCGTAAATATCCAAAGCCTTGATCCCTAATCTCTTTTCAATCTGCCTGCGGAGGTTTTGCGACCAGGGTTCAGCCCCAAACAGGCCCCCCTCAAGGCTAAGATCATCTTTGGAAACACCCAATTCTTCCATAACTTCCGCCAGGTGTAGAGCATAGGATGGAGTACAAGTAAGGATAGTGCTACCAAAGTCCTTCATGATCATGATCTGTCGCTTGGTGTGTCCTCCGGAAACTGGGATAACCGAAGCCCCAATCAACTCAGCACCATAATGTACCCCCAGGCCTCCTGTAAAGAGCCCGTATCCGTAAGCATTTTGGATCTTGGAGTTTTTTGATGCCCCACAGCAGGTTAAGGCGCGAGCCATTACTTCAGCCCATACAGCAAGATCCTGCCGTGTATAGCCAACAACAGTAGGCTTCCCAGTTGTCCCGGAAGAAGCGTGCAGTCTAATAACCTCACTCAAAGGAACAGCAAAAAGACCATAGGGATAGTTATCACGCAGGTCATTCTTTGTAGTAAAAGGAAGTTTTCCCAGATCATCCAGGGTCCGTATATCTTCTGGTTTAAGCCCGAGTTTTTGAAAGGCATGTCGGTAAAAGGGAACTTCTTGATAAACTCGGCTTACCGTTGCACGCAAGAGTTCCTCCTGAAGAGATCGCAACTGTTCAGGTGACATACATTCACGTTCTTCATTCCAATAGCGCATCCAAAAAGTCCTCCTCAACCCAAATATATTAAGCAGATTTTAAAGGATTTACAAAACTCTGTCAAGAAAACAAAACCCCACAGATGCCGTGGGACCCGGTGTCTGAACCTGGCTCAGCACGGTGGTGCCCTCCTGACTGCTTTATGTTCCCTCATAGATGAGGTCTACAAGCCACAGACAGAGCCCAGGCTCCAAAAGTTTTGGTGTTGGCTCAAAACTCCCAGGGTTTCCACGTACATTGTAGGGTTTTTATCAATACAACTTATTGCAGTTAGATCATATCACACGAAGTGCAGTTTTTCAATATACCATTTCTTGTTAGCCCTCATTTTGCTCCTGCCTTTTTTGTTCCTGTAAACACTTGATATGCAATTCCTGTAATTGTTTCGGTATTACAGGAGCAGGCGCACTGGTAAGCAGGCATGTCGCCTTTTGGGTTTTGGGAAATGGAATCACATCACGAATCGTTTCCAAATCCAGCATCAGCATCAACAACCTATCAAACCCAAAAGCGATCCCACCATGGGGAGGAGCACCATAATCAAGAGCTTCCAGGAAGAAACCGAACTTTTCCTGGGCATCCTGTGGCTCCAATCCAATCACACCAAAAATGCGTTCCTGTAAATCACGCTTGTGGATTCTGATGCTCCCTCCACCGAGTTCCACTCCATTGAGAACAATATCATATGCCCTTGCCCTTACACTTTCCGGGTGTACATCCAACAAAGGCATGTCTTCATCCAGCGGAGAAGTAAAGGGATGGTGTACCGCTTCCAGCCTTTGTTCATCCTCATTATATTCCAGAAGTGGGAAATCAGTTATCCATAAAAAAGAATACTTTTTATTGTCTATTAAATCCAGCCTCTTGGCCAATTCCAGGCGCAGCTTACCGAGAACTTCCTCTGCAACCTGCCGCTGATCAGCGACAAACAACAGGAGATCCCCGGTCTGTCCTTCCATTTTGGCAATCAGGGCATCAATTTCCTCAGGTTTCATCAGCTTTAAAAGAGGTGACCGAACCCCTTGCTCCCCAAGAATAAACCAGGCTAGCCCATGGGCACCCCACTCTACCACCATACTCGTCAGTTCATCTAGTACCTTCCTGCTAAATCCAGCGCATCCTGGTACCCTAATTCCCTTAACAATCCCACCGCTTTTTATAGCTCCCGCAAAAACCCGGCAGCTGCTCTCTGCCAAGAGTGATGACACATCCACCAACTCCAGACCAAAGCGCAAATCGGGCCTGTCAGTCCCATACCTCTCCAGGGCCTCTCGGTATGTCAGTTGTGGGAAAGGTATCTCCAGTTCTATATTTAATAGCTCCTTGAATAGATAAGCGATCATTTCTTCTGTCAGCTTTTGAACATCCTGCTCATCCACAAAAGACATCTCCAGGTCAACCTGAGTAAATTCCGGCTGCCGATCAGCTCTTAAGTCCTCATCCCGAAAACACCTGGCAAATTGAAAATACCGTTCAAAACCAGCAATCATCAAGATCTGCTTAAAAAGCTGTGGCGACTGTGGTAGTGCAAAAAACTCACCTGGATGTATGCGGCTAGGAACCAGATAATCCCTGGCACCCTCTGGGGTACTGCGCGTCAACATAGGGGTTTCCACCTCCAAAAAACCCCTTTTTGTTAAAAAATCACGAATAATAGTAGCTGCTTTGTGTCGCATAGAAAAGACCTGCCAGCACTCCTGACGCCGGAGATCGAGATAACGATAACGCAACCGCAAAGCCTCATCAACACCGGCAGCATCCCCCGGGTAAAAAGGCAACGCCCTGGCAGCGTTAAGTATTTCAAGCTCAGTTGTGGCCACTTCTATATCTCCAGTAGCCATCTGAGGGTTTTCTGTTCCCGGAGGACGGCGCCGCACCTGACCGCGCACAGCAAGGACATACTCGGCCCGCACTGAGTTTGCCCTTTGAAAGGAAAGATCACCAATATCAGGGCTTAAAACAACCTGGACAACCCCGCTCCGGTCTCGCAAATCCAGGAAAATGACTCCTCCGTGATCCCGTCGTTTTTGAACCCAACCCATTAAGACTACATCCTGACCTATATCATTTAATGATAGCTCCCCACAGCTGTGGGTTCTCTTTAATACTACGTTGCTTTCCACATTCCTGCCTCCCTAGTTTGTACCATAGCTTTCAGGTATTCTAAAAGTCCCTCTCGAGATACTTCTATCTGTTCCCCTTTCTTCATATCCCTTACAACTACAGTTCCACTTTGCAGCTCATCAGTGCCGAGGATAACAACATAACTTGCACCTATCCTGCTTGCCTGTTTCATTTGTGACTTTAGACTCCGTCCCAAAAAGTCTTTTTCTGCGGGAACATCAGAACGCCTTAATTCTAAAAGCAGGCGCATGGCCTCCCGTTTCAAATTTCCTGCAGGATCATCACCAGCAGTGGCAATAAAAACACTATCTCTTTTCTCTATAGGAAGTTCCACACCCTGGCTCTTTAGAACAAGGAGAACACGCTCTAACCCAATAGCTACCCCAATCCCGGGTGTAGCTGGGCCACCACAAATCTCTACCAGGTTGCTGTAACGGCCACCACCGGCAAGAGATGTCTGCCCATTGCCTTGTGGCTGTGGCAATACTTCAAAAACAGTCTGTGTATAGTAGTCAAGCCCACGCACAAGCTGTTCATTAACTTCAAAGGGAACTCCCGATAATTCTAAATAACTCTGTACTTGCTCAAAATGCTCAGAACAATCCCTACACAGATAATCATAAATGCTTGGTGCACCCTCCATGAGTTTCTGACAGCTCTGCTCTTTGCAGTCGAGAATGCGCAGAGGGTTGCGATCTAGCCTGTCCCGGCAGTTTTCACAGAGAGACCCTTTATACTTTTCCATGAAACAGATCAATGCTTTTCCAAAAAGAGATCTACACTCAGGGCAGCCTACACTATTCACTTGAACACACAAACCTCTCAGCCCAAGTCTATAGAAGAAGTCATATGTATAACAAATCACTTCAGTATCCAGTGCTGGATCACTGGACCCAAATGCCTCAATACCCAACTGATGAAACTGGCGCATACGCCCTGCCTGAGGGCGGTCATAGCGAAACATGGGACCCAAATAATAAACTTTCACCGGTTGTGGCTGGTTGTTCAGGTGGTTTTCTAAATAGGCTCTTACAACCGCCGCAGTCCCCTCTGGACGCAAAGTGATACTTCTCCCCCCGCGGTCCTTAAAGGTGTACATTTCCTTTTGTACAACATCTGTAGTATCACCGATCCCCCGCTGGAAAAGCTCTGTATGCTCAAAAATTGGAGTTCTAATCTCCTGATAGCCATAGATTTCGCTAATTTCTCTAGCAACTTTCTCTACGTAATGCCACTTCTCTATTTCCCCTGGTAATAAATCCCTCGTCCCACGAGGTGCTTTGATCACCACTACCAACTCCTTTTTCAGCGTAACAGAGGAATGGTCATTTTGTCACACTTTTTTGCGACAGAGAAACATTCCTTTTGTCATCTTTAAAATAGATATCACACCCGGCCTTCCCTAGGCCCCTCGCCGGTAGGTCCATCTGGTATTTTCATTCTCTGTTGGTTTTGCCGTAAAAACGGCAAAAACACCTACCCTAGAAAAACGGGTTGTGCACACGCTCATGACCAACTGTTGTGGCAGGGCCATGGCCCGGATAAACAATAAAGTCATCACCACAAGGTAGAATTTTATCTTTTATAGAAGCCACAAGCTCCTGGTATGACCCCCCCGGAAAATCGGTTCTCCCCACTGAATTTGCAAACAGTGTATCCCCAGAGAAAATCACCCCATCTCCTTTTAAGGAGATACTTCCCTTAGTGTGTCCTGGTGTATGCAATACTGAGAAAACATGTTTGCCTACTGTAAGCTCATCACCTTCACGAACGATGAGATCTGCTGGCGGACTGCAGTACTTTCGCCCCATATAAAGAGAAAGGTTCTTGTCGGGGTCTGACAGCAGGGGCTCATCCTCAACATGGATCACCAGTTTTGCACCAGTCCCTTCTTTGACCTCAGCATTAGCAGCAATGTGATCCATGTGCCCATGTGTATTAACAATATATTTTACCTGAAGGCCTTCTTTTGTAATCTCGTTTAAAATCCGTTTTCCTTCCCCCCCTGGATCGATCACCATTGCTTCTTTTGTTTCCTCACACCAAACTAAGTAGCAATTTGAAGCAATAACACCCACAGTTATGCATTTGACCTTCACCATAAATACCCTCCTTAACATCCTATGGGAAAGCCCTCGCCAGCCTTGCCAACCAGCAATTCAAAGGCTTTCCCATGAAGGATGTCCTTTCAAAATGCTTTTGTGCTGTCTAATAAAATTGTAACAGGCCCCTCATTAACAATTCCAACATCCATCATGGTCTGAAACTCACCTGTTACCAGGTGGAGGCCGCTCTCCCTTAAAAAATCCAGCAGTTTCTCAAATAAAGG
>JBASML010000179.1:0-5195 GCA_049656845.1 Syntrophaceticus sp. | reverse complement strand
TTTACTGTACGAAGTGAAAGAGTAAGAGGCCAGGCTATCTTTTTCCATCAAACTCCCGGTTTCTGGCATCTATTTTCCGCCAGATTGCTTTAGCCAGATCAGTAAAAGGAACAGAGATGGTTATAGTGGCCTGCTTTTAAGCAACAGGATAATCTTTTTTCCAACAACTAACGACTAATCAATAACGACCATTTCATTTAAGGAAGGTTGTTTTAACATGCCAAAAATGATGAGGGTTAACGGCAGTACTGTCTGTGAGTCTCCTGGTTCGGCTGCAGGAACTGTCCCCGGTAGTGCCAGATGTCGTACAGAGGATGGACAGGCATCAGATACAGGACAGGCAAAATCCTGCTTAGGATTGTCTGGTGCAGCCACCCGGCAATGCCGCACAGCGGACACAGGGCCAATCACCGGAACCGTCCCCCTGATTGGACCAATCACCGGAACCGTCCCCCTGATGGTCCCCGTGATGGTGATTGGTGGGGGGGCTACTGGGGCGGGGATTTTGTGGGATCTTGCCCTGCGGGGGATCGATGCTGTTCTTGTGGAGCAGCGGGAGTTGGCCTATGGGACCTCAGGGCGCTGTCATGGACTGCTCCACAGTGGGGGTCGCTATGTGGTCCGGGACGGCGGTGTTGCCCGGGAGTGCTACCAGGAAAACCAGATACTGCGCCGGGTTGCGGCGGGAGCTGTTGAGGAGACAGGCGGTTTATTCGTTCATTTAAAGGGTGATGACCCGGATTATGTTGAGCGCTGGGTTGATGCCTCGAAATCTGCAGGGATTCCCTTTGAAGAGATGGATTTAAGTGAGGCACATCGCCTCGAACCGCTGCTCAGCAAGGATGCCAGGAGGGTGTTTTGGGTTCCTGATGCTGCTGTGGATCCTTTTGATCTGGTGATGATCAATGTCCAGGGAGCTGTGGAGCGCGGAGCGAAAGTTTTGACCTGCACCCGGGTGGAAAAGCTGCTGGTTGAGGAGCAAAGGGTCCGGGGTGCGGTCTTAAAAGATTTAGCAAGTGGAGAGGTTTTTCCCATAAAGGCGGATGTGGTGATCAATGCGGCGGGACCCTGGGCGGGGCAGGTGGCGGCTACAGCCGGTGTTCCCCTGGAACTTGCCTATGGGAAAGGAACACTGCTGGTTTATTCTCAGCGATTGAACAGGCATGTGATCAACCGTTTGCGTCAGCCTGGGGATGGGGATATTTTGGTTCCAGCAAAAACAGTTTCCCTTTTAGGCACTACAGATCTCCCGACCTCCACTCCGGAAAACCCTCAACCCACAGGAGAGGAAGTCAAGACACTTCTTGACCTGGGAGAGGAATTAATCCCAGGGCTAGCCAACCGCCGGATTGTGCGCGCCTTTGCTGGGGTGCGCCCTCTGTATGATCCCGGTGAGGGAACAGGCAGGCAGGCTTCTCGTGGCTTTGCGGTCATTGACCATGAGAAGGTTCATGGCCTAGCCAACTTTTACTCTGTTCTGGGAGGGAAACTGACCACCTACCGCTTGATGGCGGAACAGGTTGTGGACCTTGTTGCTGCCAAACTAGGGGTATTTACCCCCTGTAGAACAAAGGATACCTGTCTGCCTTCACCTGCCATTTCTGCAGAGGTTTCACATGAGGGTGGGCAAAAAGATTCCACACAAAATCAGGGCACTTCTTTAATATGTGAATGTGAAATGCTGGATAAAAACACCTTTCTTCATGCTGCCCGCCTGCTGGGGAGTTTAACACCTGGGGCACTTCTGCGGAACACCCGCCTGGCCCATGGGCCCTGCCAGGGAACAACCTGCATTTACCGCAGTGCTCTCTTGCTTTACCAGGAAAAGCTGCTTTCCTATGAGGGTTGCCAGGAGTTCATCAAAAAGGCATTTAGGTCACGGGGGCAGGGGCTAGGGCATCTGCTACAGGGGGACCAGGCCAGGCAGTTGGAGCTGGCCCGGGGGATTTATCTACAAAATTTACAGCTTGGAGATAGCATTGGAGACAGCAAAGATGAGTTATGATCTGGTGATTATTGGAGCTGGCCTGGCGGGGATGACCGCAGCCCTTAAGGCTTTACAGCAGGGGATGAAGACGATTGTTGTCAGTGCAGGTGCCAGCACCATGAATTTTATGAGTGGCTGCCTTGACGTTTGTGGGAGTGACGAAAACCCCTGGCTTGCCTTGAGGAAACTGGCCTCTGGGAATCCAGGACACCCCTATGCCCTTCTTAAAGAAGAGGAAATTCATGAGGCCTTATTATTTTATGTTGAGCAGACGAAGGAATCTTGCCCCTATCACTACCAGAACGGCTTTCACAATTTCTGCATCCCGACAGCTTTTGGAAATCAGCGCTGTACCTGTTTGCTCCCTGAAGGGCAGCTGGCTGCCGCAGGAGCAGAGGGCAGTGTGCTGGTGGTGGGGCTGAAGGGATACCGTGATTTCTGTGCTGGGCTGATGGTGGAGGGTATACAGAAGAAGGGCTATCAAGGATGGCAGGCAGCAGAGGTTGACCTGGGCTGTCTGCAGCCACCTGGCAGCGGTACAGCAGGCAAGGGCAGGAGTTTGAATAACTTGAATAATAATGTTGAGATCGCAGCCCGCCTTGAGCAAAACTGGCAGTTGTTAGCGGAGGAATTGCGCGGAAAGGTGCAGGGCTTTGATGCCGTAGCCTTTCCTGCGGTGCTGGGCATGGATCAACACCTGCTGGTTAAACGGGGGTTAGAAGAATCTTTAGGAGTAAAAGTTTTCGAGGTTCCTACCATCCCACCTTCACTGCCCGGGGTGCGCCTGGCCAGGTCACTTGCAGCAAAGATCCGGCATTTAGGAGGCGACTTGCTGCAGGGGTTTCCTGTGGCTGCAGCTGATCTAGAGGGGCGGTTTTGCAGTAGTGTAGTGGTCAGCACCCCGGGGAGGCCACGCCAGATTAAGGGTAAGAGTTTCATCCTGGCAACAGGTGGGATTTTGGGGGGAGGAATAATGCTGGAGCATGAGGATGCATCAGAGGTGGTTTTTCACTTACCGGTTTCTAACCTGGGTGTGGATATCTATACCCAGGTGGATCCTCATCCCACCCAGGCAGTGCCATCAGGTGATGGAAACCAAGGCCGAAACCAAGCATTACAGGGCCAACAGAGTGCAGCTTTTTCACAGCCCCAGGTATCTGCTCCGCGGCGCCAGACATCTATTTTCCAGGCAGGTGTGCGGGTTAACCAAAAGATGCAGCCTTTAGATGTAGATGGCGGTGTTTTGCTGGAAAATGTCTTCTGTGCGGGAAAGGTTTTAGCTGGTTATGACCCCTTTAGTGAAGGCAGTGGCGCGGGTGTGGCCATTGCCACTGGATACAAGGCAGTTGTTGAGGCAAGGAGGATGATGGCCGATGAACAATGAGCTGTCAAAACTCCTGGAACACTGCTTAAAGTGCAGCATCTGCCAGAGCGCCTGCCCTGTGGCTGCCCATAATCCAGAATATCCCGGGCCTAAGGCCCTGGGGCCAGACCTGGCGCGGATGAAGTGTGCTGGGGGTGTGGGAGGGGTTTCTCTGGATAAAAAGGGGCTGCTTAATTTTCTAGATATGTGCAGCGGCTGCCAGCGCTGTGATGTGGCCTGTCCCTTTGGGGTTCCTGTGGCACAGCTGATTCGCCGGAATAGGGATTTAACAGAAGGGAAGTATTCTCTGCGGGACAAAATTCTTGCCCACCCACATCTTTTAGGCCGTATGGGAACAGCCATGGCTCCGTTGGCCAATGTGGTGTTTAGAAATGCTGCTCTACGCAAAATAATGAGCGGAATGCTGGGTTTGTGCATGGAGCAGCCTTTTCCCTTTGTAGCCAGGAAGGATATTCTGCAGCCAACCCTGGGGCGGCGGCCGGAGAGGATGCCAGCAGAACCCGCAGTGGCAGCAGAAAAAAAGGCAATCTACTTTCCGGGATGCTATGTAAACTATCATCGGCCAGAGGTAGGGAAGACATTTCTGCAGCTTTTGGAACTCCTGGGGGTCAAGACATTGGTCTCTCAGCAGATCTGCTGTGGGATGCCCCTTTTAGCTGCCGGAAACCGAGAACAAGCCTGTAATGCTTTTCAGCGCAATATACGGTATTTCAAAGACTATCTCGACCAAGGCTATGAAATAGTCACTACATGCCCCTCCTGCGGATTGGCCCTCAAAAAAATATATGTTGAAGAATTAGGGCCAGGAGATGCTCAGCAGCTGGCAAGTGCAACCTATGATTTTTCTGAGTATCTGGAGCCATTCAGCAGCCGCTTGGCGGCACTTGCCCGGCCAGTTAGAGAGAGAGCGGCTTTTCATTTACCCTGTCATACCCAAGCCCAAGGAACAGGTTTGTTGGGCCTGGATCTGATGAGATTGATCCCTGGCTTGGAGCTGGAGGTTGTAGAAGGCTGTTGTGGGCAGTCAGGCACGTATGGATTCAAGGTGGAGAATAGGGGAGTATCTACAGCCATCAGCGGTTCTTTAGGGAGGCAGCTTACCGCCATTAATCCTCATGTTATTATATCCCCCTGTGAATCCTGCAGAGAGCGCATCAGCTTGGAAACCGGTGTGAGGACACTGCACCCGGTACAGATACTCAAAGCCGCAGTGGGATCATTTCCCATGGATTTCCAGGGTACCAGGTGACTGGCCCTGGGAATCCATGGAAATCGTTGGAAGTCAACGGGGGCGTTTTCTGAGACTATTATCGGGAAATAATTGCATTTTTAAAGGAATTTTGCTGTTTGATGTAGAACATATCCACTTTATGGGCAACAGTAGGCAGGAGGCAAAGGTGAAACAGGAGGACATAAGAGGAAATGGGAAAGGAATCAGGTACACAGAAGCTGCATTTCCGTGTTCGGTTTGAGTTCAAGGTTGTAGCTGGGCCCTTTCGTTTATTTGCAAAAAGAGAGGATCTAAAAGAAAAAGCAGCAGAAAACAGGAGAAAGAAGGTAAAAATACTACAGCAGGTCCCGGTAAAAGGCATCAATATTTTGGAGATCGATCCTCATCATACAGTTTACTTGAATGAGGAAGAGGGGCGGAAGGTTGCTTATGCTCCTGTAGAAGTCATCTTTGAGGCAGATTCGCTGGAAGATGCCATACCTTTCCTCATATCAAAAGACTTCAGCAATGTAGAGCTGATGTATCCGGATCATGTTGCCCTCAGTCCTCAGGAGTTCGAACAGCTTATTGAAAAGATGAATAATAAGCTGAAG
>JBASML010000178.1:0-3073 GCA_049656845.1 Syntrophaceticus sp. | reverse complement strand
CGGGGTTTTCTAGCAATGACTTTCTGCCTGGGAACCCCGGGTATATTTTACCTTAAGACAAAAGAGCACCGGGCCATATTATTGGTGCAGGCACTAAAGGTTTTCTTATTTCCGGGATCGTTTTTCTAGCATCCTAGATTTTCGTGAAGGGTTTTCATCTTACATTCAATTTTTTCCTGCAGTTATTTGTGGTTTGCCTCATGCATAGTGTGAAGCCATCAGCAGTATGAAGAACATAGGATTGGTAAACTAAGGAAAGGTTGTCCGTGAACTAACGCTTACTGGTAGGGAATGTACGGTGAATTGCAATCGTTTTCCCCAGAATAAGTGAAGAACCTCTGTTTCCGCAGGTAATGGGAAATAGTGGTTCATTTATGCGTTTGACGACAGCTTTCATAGGAGCTTCATACCGGGAGTTATGTCTGTGATGTCCTCTTTTAAGGTTATTGACATACGTAATATTACGTGGTTTAATTAAATTGAAGGGTAAGAAAATGAAACGAAGAGAAATTGACAAAAAACTAAAAGCCGCCGGATGGATAATAACACCGGGGAAAAGACACGACATGGCTAAACACCCTTAGAAACCTGGAATAAAAATTCCCCTTCCGCGGCATAAGGAAATAAATGAGTACACAGCACAAGGCATTTTGGAACAAGCGGGGCTGAAATAGCCCTATTATAGAAAAAGAAAGGTGGTTATCGAATATGAAATATGTTTATCCTGCTATATTTACTCCTTTGCCTTCCGGCGAATACGATGTTCGTGTCCCTGATTTACCCGGTTGTATTACCTGTGGTAAAGATTTAGTTGATGCTATAGAAATGGCTGAAGATGCTACAGCTATGTGGCTGTGTGATGCAGAGGATAATCAAGAAAACATTCCCGCTCCATCTGAAGAACTAGCTGTGGAGCATCATCAATTTATCAATTTCATTGTTGCAGATACAGAAAAATACCGCCGTGAAAACGATAACCGGGCGGTTAAAAAAACCCTGAGTATTCCAAGTTGGCTTAACGCCCAAGGTGAAAAAGCCGGCGTCAACTTCTCACAAATATTACAGGATGCTCTAAAAAGCCATCTCGGGTTAGAAAATCACCATAATGTTAAAAAGCGGCCATAAATTAGCTGTTTCTCCAGCTTATAAGCCGCTCTCCCCAACGAATTTGCCGATTTCCATGTCACATAGAATATAGATTGTTGTATTGCGGTTTGGGGTTACGTATTCCCACGACTGAAGTCATGGGATTCCGGTTCAGCAGACCATGACCTGCTGCAGACGCATATCGATTATCAAGGAACCTTTTGGTTATATTTAACACAGATGCTAGTATTCTGATAGAAAAATTTTTTGCCTTTCATCCAGAGGGTGGGTTATCTGGCGGGGGTTCGTAATAAAAAAAATGATAGCAGGAATTTAAGAACTAGTGTAGAAATAGTATTATACAAGTGAATATTTTTAAGCTCAAGTTCTTTTGCCAGGTGCAAAGAATAAGAGGGAACCAGGTGAAAATCCTGGACGGTCCGGCCACTGTAAGTGGGAAGCTTTCTGTAAGGTACGCCACTGGAAAATATCCGGGAAGGCAATGAGGGAGCGATGACCCATAAGTCAGGAGACCTGCTTGGGCTTGAGGCAATCTTTACCTTCCCAGGGAGAGGGTTGTGCCAGGGCATTTAATGCCAGGTAATATTGTGTATTACCTCCAGTCTCTCTTGGGACTGGAGTTTTTTTTAACCCATTGTCACTTCTCTTTTCATCCGGCAGTTCGCTGCCGGAATTTTTTTTGTGCATGCAGAGGTGATATGGGGACTGTTGTTTATCACCTTTTTGACATTTGGTGAAGACGGGATAGATGGGTACAAATTTGTTTCAGGCTATTGACAAAAAGATGAAGGTGGACTAATATTAATTAGAAACATTGAGAATGATTCTCAATTGAGGCGTAATGTGTTTGGATGTAATTGTGTTAGAAATAAATATATTATTATTTTTTCATATCATGTTAGGAAGAACTAACTCTATACAAAACAGAAAGCAGAGGTGTGTGCTCAATGACTGGAGTTATAACCATTTCATCGGCGATGGAGGACTATCTGGAAGTGATGCTGGAACTGGCTGAAAGAGAGGGCATTATCAGAGTCACTGATATTGCCTCTGCTCTAAATATTGCCAAGGCCAGTGTTGCTCAAGCGATTAGCAATCTGAAAGACCTGGGCATGGTTACCCAGGAAAGGTATGGCCCGGTGCAGTTAACGCCGGCCGGTAGGGAGTGTGCGGTGAAGGTGCGACAGCGGCACCGTTTACTGCGCAAGTTTCTTATCGAGGTGCTGGGGGTGGACCCTAAAACCGCTGAAAAGGATGCCTGCTTGATGGAACATGTAGTCAGCCCCCAGACCATGGAAAAATTAGTGGCATTTCTGGAAAACGCCGGCCATTTGGATGAGGGGGCAGTTCTTCCCGGCGAGTGTGGTTTGACAAAGCATACAGATGAGAGAGGGGAGGTTAAGGCTATGAGGTCTGTTCAGGTCAGATCACTCAATGAACTGACTACCGGAGAACAGGGCAAAGTGATCCGCGTTACGGCAACTGGCCCCGTTCGACGACGCATTTTGGAGATGGGCGTTACCCCGGGAACGGAGGTCAGCATTAAAGGTGTTGCTCCGTTGGGCGATCCCATTGAAGTATTGGTCAAGGGTTACAGCTTGAGTCTTCGAAAAGAAGAAGCAGCCAATATTTTTGTGGAGGTGATGTAACTGTGTCGGGTAACAGTGTTTTACCACTTGGTTTTTTGCAGACCGGGTGTGACGCTGTGGTCAGTGACCTGGCCGGTGGCCGCAGTATGTGTCAGCGGCTGACGGATATGGGGGTTGTTCGTGGTACCAAGATAAAAGTAGTGAAAAATGATATGGGCGGCCCGCTGATTATTTCCATCGGGGATGGGCGGCTTGCGGTTGGTCGTGGAATGGCTCTCAAGATCATGGTGGAAGAAGTATAGTATTTTTTTAAAATAGAGTTAGGCAAGACTAACATGTGAGAGGAGGAGGATCATGGAAGAGGCACAATTGGTAGT
>JBASML010000177.1:0-2119 GCA_049656845.1 Syntrophaceticus sp. | reverse complement strand
GAACCTAAAGTGGTTTCGGGCATTGATGTTTTTGTATCCAATTTTGGAATTTTGTTGGATTCAAAAATAATTAAGTTCAATCAAGGAGGGTTTCAACTAAAAGCTGTGGAAATCGGGCGGCATTTCATTTCCTTTGCTTATGGGACAAAGAAGCGAATGCAGAAGACATGGCTGGTCACTGGGCCTCTTAGTGACAGAGAGCTCGCAGAGATCGCAGAAAAGGTTCGTTTTGAAACGGGAGTAGTTCCTATGATTATCGATTGATTAGAAAGAGGTTTAGAAACTGCGGCTGGCTCTGGACGCAATTGACCTGATGTGCTGGGGGCAGGTAACGGGGGCAGGCAATGGGTTAAGAAACTATGGTTGCTGGCTCTGATACCTGCCTGCAGCAGTTTGAATGACGTCAAGGATGTTGTTTGTTTCCGGTGCAAATTCTCGCTTTTAAAATAGCCAAGAAAGGGGTATATGGTAATGGGCAGTGGAAACCCTGTGCGAAAGAAACTAGAATGGAAAATCAGTGTGCCACTATTCAAAAACACCGTTATTTTGAGCCAGTTGGGGCTCGCCATTGGTATTCCATTTGGCCTGTTAGCAGTAATCCTGGGGATTGTGTCCGGCGAAAGTGTCTATACACTCTATGCACTGGGTGTAATCTGTGCTTTGCTGTTTTTAACATGGCTTATCTTGATGGTGGTTTACGGAGGAAAATATGAAGTGGAGTTTGTGCTGGACGATAAGGGTGCTCACTGCCGTACTCAAGCTGGTCAAAGAAAAAAGAACCGTATAATCAACACGCTGGTTGTGGTACTGGGGCTGCTTTCCGGTAAGCCTGCTGCTGCGGGAGCGGGGATGCTGGCTGATACAAGACAGACAGTTTTTCTGAGGTGGAATAGAGTCACCAGGGTAAAATATAAGCCGCGCTCCTTCACGATTCTGTTGCGTGGCGGATGGGCAGAGAATATCGCCCTCTTTTGCACACAGGATGGGTATCATGCGGTGGAGCAAATTGTCATGAACAAAACGAAACACATTAAGGATAGTTGATGGTCATAAATATTAGACCTTCTTCATTATTTAATAATTTACAACGCTTTTAATAATAAGATTATAAAAATAGTCATGATCAGTATCCCAAGTGAAGCAACCATCGATATGGTTGCCCTTCTCATTTCTCCCTCCGGCAGCTCAGGTGGGTGGCTGTTCATAAACAAGGGAAACAACAGAGCACCCGCAATAATGGTTATCCATTGTATAATCTTGATTTGATCATATGTTTTAATACCGGTTGCAGTAATTACTATCGATAGAATTAGCGCCCATATTACAACATGATAGAGTATTATTACTGTTTTTTTCTTCAAGGACGGCAAAAAACGGATAGGAAACTGAAAAGAATCACCCAGCTCATTTTCATTTGAATTATTTTTCATGATTAGAATCGCCTCCTACTAAAATATTCCTTTTGCAGAAACCTTACCTGCTAAGTTTACCATATTAACTAACATTTGTCACCTGAAATATAGATTTGTTATGCCCCGGACAAATTTCGTATTTTTCTCTGAAATATAATTATTGTACCAACTTAGATAGGAATTTGTATCGGAGCATAGAATTGTTATAAAACAATTCTTTTTTTGTTTAACAAGTTTAGCGGCAGTAAGCAGTATTGACCATCAAAAATCGCCGCATCCTTGCTCTTTAGAGAACCGGGGCAAACAATTTGTGCGATAAAAATTTGGCGCGATCTCTGAAACACCTTATGTAGCACCAGTTTGCAGTTGATGCGCAGTCCTGGCGGTAATAAGGATTGTTCCTCTTCATCTCCCCAAAGTAATTGCAAGCCTAATTTAGCAACCATTGTCGTTATTTTATTTGATAAATGCGGGGGTTGAGGTGTGTTGATAAAATGAGGGAGTAGTGGCATGACAGACGGAGAACGCTGCAGGTTTTTAAATATGGATGAACGCAGATTATCGATTATTGTTTTTGCGCTGTTCTCTTCATGGATGCTGGCTTTCCCTTTTGAAGGGCAGATTTTGTATGCACTTGCTGATAGTTTTCATGTTGATCCTTATCAGATGGTTTTTGCGGCGGTTGCCGCCCATGGGGTGGGGCTGTT
>JBASML010000176.1:0-2073 GCA_049656845.1 Syntrophaceticus sp. | reverse complement strand
GTGGATAGGTGGGGGTGTAGTTGTATAATTTAGAAATACTGCTTACTGAGGAAAAACTGCAGGCAAAGGTCGGGGAACTGGCAAGGCAGATCAACCAGGATTATGCCGGAAAGGAACTCCTTGTGGTAGGCATCCTGCGGGGTGCCTTTGTCTTTATGGCTGACCTGGTGCGTAAGCTGGATGTGTCTGTGATTATCGATTTTGTTGCTGTTTCCAGCTATGGGGATGAAACGGCTAGCTCAGGAGTTGTGAGGATTCTCAAGGATTTGGATGAGACGATCACCGGCAGACATGTCCTCCTGGTTGAGGATATCATAGACACAGGTCTGACACTTAAATACCTTTATAAAAATCTGAAAGCCCGTCGGCCTGCGAGTCTGAAAGTCTGCACACTGCTGGACAAGCCAGATAGGCGCAAAGTGGATTTAGTCCCCGATTATAACGGTTTTATCATACCCGATTATTTTGTTGTAGGGTATGGTTTGGACTGCGGCCAGCGTTTCCGTAATCTTCGTGGTATCTATGTGATACATCAGAAATCTGCCGAAGAGACGGAGGAGACGCAGGAAGAGGATGTGAAGGGGGAGGCTAGTCATGGATGAGCGCGATCTGATCCTTGTTGTGGATTTTGGTGGTGTGCATGCACAGTTGGTTGCCCGCCGTATCCGCGAGGCTCGTGTTTACTGTGAGGTTGTGCCCTATACTGCAGCTGTGGAGAAAATTAGGGAGAAGAAACCCAGAGGTTTGGTGCTTTCAGGGGAGTTGTTCAGCATTCATGATGCAGGATCTCTCAGGTTTGACACCGCTCTGTTCCAGGATATACCGGTGCTGGGGATCGGTGGAGGAATGCATCTGCTGGCACGGCTTTGGGGAGGTAAGATCAGCAGTGGGGAGAAAAGGGAGTGCCGGAATGTACAGCTGACCCTGCTGCGCAGTGACCTTATCTTTAAGGGTCTCCCTGGGGAAATATCAATTCAGATGGATCAAGGTGATTTTGTACAAACACTACCCTCCGGTTTTTGCGTGGCAGCTGCTGCACCTGGCACACCTACAGCTGCTATCTTTGACGAAAACCACCATATCTTCGGTGTTCAGTTCCATCCGGAGGTGGGTGACACCACCTGGGGACAACAGATTATTAATAACTTCCTTTATGACATCTGCGGCTGCCGCGGTGATTGGACCCCGGCTGCTTTTATTGAAGAACAGATTGCTGTAATCAGAGAACCCGTGGGCAGCTCCAGAGTGATCGGGGCATTGAGCGGTGGTGTGGATTCTACAGTTGCAGCTGCTTTAACTCATCGTGCCATCGGTGAACAGTTGACATGTATCTTTGTCGACCACGGTTTGCTTCGAAAAGGTGAACGGGAGCAGGTAACACAGCTTCTAAAAGAGCATCTAGGTATGAAGACGATCATGGTTGATGCCCGGGAGAGATTCCTGGCGAAACTTTCCGGAGTTGCGGATCCTGAAAAGAAGAGGAAAATAATTGGTCATGAATTTATTAGGGTCTTTGAGGAGGAAGCCGCTCAACTGGGGAAGTTTGAGTTTCTTCTTCAGGGTACCATTTATCCAGATGTTATTGAATCAGGAACACCCACTGCCGGTAAGGTTAAGAGCCATCATAATGTTGGGGGGCTTCCAGAAGACTTGAAGCTACGTCTCTTGGAGCCACTGCGTTTACTGTTCAAGGATGAGGTGCGCCTGATCGGGGAGGAACTGGGTTTGCCACATGAGGCTGTCTGGCGCCAGCCGTTTCCGGGGCCAGGACTGGCGGTGAGGGTTCTGGGAGAAGTGACTGAGGAGAAGCTCCTCCTCGCTCGGGAGGCGGATTATATACTGAGAGAAGAGATTCATCGGTCTGGCCTGGAGCAGGAGATTTGGCAGTACTTTGCAGCACTTCTGCCGGTCAGGAGTGTCGGTATGTCAGAGGGGGAGCGCACTTATGCTCAACCTATTGTAATCCGGGCAGTTACCAGTGAAGATGCCATGACGGCGGATTGCGCTCGCCTTCGTTTAGAGCTGCTGGAGCAGATTGCCGACCGGATTTTGAGTGAGGTTCCAGGTATTAAC
>JBASML010000175.1:0-3097 GCA_049656845.1 Syntrophaceticus sp. | reverse complement strand
GCTGTGGGTGATTGGTTTGCTCACTGGAGCGCCCGTACCGCTTTTGTTGACCGAGGTGAAATTGTTCTTCATACCATGATAATTTGGCTGTCAACTCAGCGATTTGCTGCTCTTGCAATAAGCATTTATTTTGAAGTTCTTTAATGGTTTCAGCTGTGGTATTCATACTATTATAATTCGACATTGACATCCAAAAACCTTTTAAAATCAAGGGTTAGAGCAAATATTTATTAAGTTTTATAACACTGTTCGTGCGGTAACTTCGGGGTGTGCCTGCTGCTGATTTAGTGTCAGGCCGTCAAGTAGCCAACACAGCTCCCGCTGACTTATCGCTGTGACGGCTTCTGCATTGTTTTTCTCTGGCCACTGAAATTTTCCTTTCTCTAAACGCCGGTAGTGAAGCCAAAAACCGTTATGTTCCCAATGGAGTATCTTGAGTTTATCTCGCTTTCGGTTGCAGAAGACAAAGAGACATGGTGAGAAGGGATCTAATTCAAAGCCTTCTTTCACTAAAACTGCTAACCCATCTATGGATTTGCGTAGGTCTGTGCTTCCGCAGGCCAAATAAACCCGTTGCAGGCATGGTTCACTGATCATTGTGCCCTCAGCACTTTCACAACATCCAGCAGCAGCTTTGGATCAAAACCTGGTTTGACTTCTATGGCAACCTGGCCTACTCTTACCAATAGTGAACTTTGATATCCTGCGTTGCTGAGGTATAGCGGCAGCCATGATGTACTTTCTGAAGGTGTTGTTTCAGATACTCGTTTTTTCTTTCTAAGCCAGTATCGTAATTGTTGAGTGCTAACATTGTTGGCCTCGCACCATGCTGGCACGCTCTGCCCACTTGCCTCATATTCTGCTATCCTGGCTGCCCATAAGTTTTCTCGTTCTCCTATTTAATGTATAGTTTTTAATAATGTAACCAGCACTCCGCATGTCACTTATTGGTTATCTTGATTAAAATTAAATAATCACAAAATGATAAATAATATTTTAAACAGAAGGAGGAGTTTTAAAATAAATCGCGAATTACCTCTAGATACCATTATTGGAGGTAAAAAGAATGAATAATAACAATAAATCCTTTGAAATGCCCAGCATCACAACAGTAAGCCCAGGTGCTGTCCCGGTGATCACCATGCTCTGCCGAACAGCTAAAATCGGGGAAATTATCAACCAGATGGTCAAGTGGGATGAAGACAAGTCCAAAATATCTCCGGGGCTGCTGATAGAAAGCCTGATTGTCTGTATCTTTTGCGGCAGGAAACCCCTGTGGAGAGTTGAAGAATTCTGGGCAAAACAAGATTTAAAATTACTCTTTGACGGTGTAGATGTAACCGTAGACCAGCTCAATGACGATGCTTATGGTCGTGCCCTGGATAAACTGTCCGAAATCAAGATGGAAGAGCTGGTCAATCTTTGCTCCCTGGTTATGCTCACAGCCCATGGGCTGAACATCTCCACAGTTCATTTAGACACCACCAGCAAATCAGTGCAAGGAGCCTATGAAGACGGATCCTTCGGAGATTTTTTGATCACACAAGGCCACAGCAAAGACCACCGTCCTGATCTTAAACAGTTCAAGATCGGCGCCGCAGTTCAAGAGAATGGCCAGCCGGTGATGGGTCATATCTTTTCCGGCAACACATCAGATAAAGTATGGAATCCTGAGGCCGCACTGAAGATGTTTGAGTTCTTTGATAAAAAAGGGTACAAAGACATAGTATTTGTTTCCGACTGCGCCATCGTTTCAACAGATTCCCTGAACGAACTATCCCATAAACACATCCAGTTCATTTCCCGGCTTCCGGAAACCTTTAACCTTGCTCAGGAACTTAAAGACACCGCCTGGGAAAGTGACAGCTGGAATGATATCGGTTCCTTTAATAACACCAAAAAGGCCGCTAACTATAAAACCTATGCCGCACAAAGAGAACTTAACGGCAGGAAGTATAAGTTTGTAGTGGTGTACTCCTCAGTACTGGATGCCAAGAAAGAGAAAACGCTGAAAAAACGCATCGCCAAACAAAAAGAAGAACTAGCAAAGAGCGCAAAAGAACTGGCTAAACAAAGGTTTGCCTGTGTCCCCGATGCCGAGGTAGCCCTCAAAATGTTACAAAGACACGCTGAAGAAAAGGGGTTTACAACCCAAGGCGAAATAAAACTAGAAGAAAAACGCACCTATTCAGGTAAAGGCCGCCCCAAGAAAGGGGAGGAGCCAACAGTCTCCGTCACTTATCAATGCCAATGCCAGATCGGAGAAATAAAACCAGATTATTATGAACACCTGCGTCAGAAAGAGTCTACTTTTATTCTGATAGCCAATGTCAAGGATAAGAAAAAGTGGGATGATCGCAGCATTCTCCAGGAATACAAAAAGCAATCATCCATAGAGAACAAGTTTCGTTTCTTAAAGAGCCCGGTCTATCTTGGGCCTGTCTACCTGGAAAAACCCAACCGAGTACAGGCTATCGGCTATGTTTTTATCCTGGTACTTCTAATCTCTTCCTATCTGGAGTACAGGATACGCAAAAGCTTGAAGGATAACAGTGAATATGTACTGCTGCCCGGTAAAAAGAAAACTGAGCGCCCTACAACAAAAACAATTATGGAATACTTCAGTTTCATCGTTGTTGTAATCATTAACGGAAGGCAGCGCTGTTTCCCCAGTAATTGCTATAAGCAGGCGCTAAATCTGGTAAGATGGGCTGGTTATGACCCAGAAGAAGTGTATCTGAATCCGTTACCTTGGTACCCGGGGTGTGATAAATGAGCTAAATTCTGTGTTTTGCCAAACCAAAGGAAAAAGGAAAATGGAAAAATATGACACGCGAAGTATAGAATAAAAAATCCGATTCCTGATAAGAGAGCTGCTAATGCTCCTATGATTGCTGCAATCCCAATATCACCAAACATCATAAGCCCCAAGAAACCACCAATGATACCTAGTATTACCAGCAAGGTTGCAATTGCTTTCATAAATTACCCTCTTATGTAAGTTATTGTTCTCTTTTTATTCGGAATCAAGTTCAATCTTGATAATTTTTGTATCTTTTAAGTCTCTTTTTCCTAGATCTTTAGGATAGAGGTATAA
>JBASML010000174.1:0-3595 GCA_049656845.1 Syntrophaceticus sp. | reverse complement strand
CTGTCAGTTTGCTGTGATAGAACAATTCATAGTATTTAGCCGTTTCTTTATAAAGATCGTACTGAGCCTTGTCCGGATAAAGCAGCTGGGTAATCCAAATCATGCCCATGTAGCGGTTGACAGAAGGTGGGAAGCCCATCCAGTTATAAGGGCTCATAGGCACTTCGTAGTATTTGCCGTTCTTAATTGCGGTGAGCTTCTGCCATGCTTTATCTTCTGCAACACTGCTGTAAATACTATCCGGTGCAAAAATGATCACCTCGGGATCCCAGAGAACAATCTGCTCCATATCCACCGGGTTTCCCGTGCCCTTGCTGGAAACATCCTCTACAACTGCCACATTATTGCTGACCAGATCAATAACCTCTGCGTGAAAAGAGCCCTTAGCTATTACATTGAGTCCATCCCCACCGGTGCAGTATATTAGCTTAACTTTTCCTTCATCACCAACCTTTTTCATTATATCCTGGGTTCTACTGTAAGTATCTTCACAGTATTTAGCCAGAACCTCAGCTTCTTTTTCCTTGCCGAGAAGTTTTCCTAACATCCTGTATGCCTCACCCATTGTCTCTAGTGTCGCTTCGATATGGACAGTTGGTATGCCAACCTGTTCGGAAATACTGTCCATATCCTCAACGATCGAGGGTTTTGATTCCCCAATATCAATAATCACCTGGGGGTCAATCTTGGCTATTTCCTCCAGGTTCAGGTCGCCCTTTCCATAGAACTGACCCACCACAGGAAGATTAAAGTATTTGGCATCTAGGTACTGCTCTGCATCAGGATCCCATTTGTCGGAAAGACCAACCAGCATATCGGGAGCCAAAGCAAACAAAGCAATTTGAGCCATGGTACCAGATGGAACAATTTTGGTAATCTTGGCTGGAACCTCAACTTGACGTCCCGCAGAGTCAGTAAAGGTTACTGTTTCCGGCTCAGTGGATGCTGTGGATTTATCTGAGTCATCTTTGCTGCACCCCACTGCCATTGCCATGATTAAACTTAAACACACCACAAGCACTATTGCAGAAATCTTTTTCTTGCTCATTGACTTTTCCTCCTTGATAAAAATTAAGAGCAAACCTGATAAAGATGCTCCTTTCCCACTATGCTTTTCGGAATACATACCCTCGCCTGATCATGATAAAGACTCTCCATTTCCACCTCCACTCCATAAAGTTTGTAAATCAAATCTGGTGTAAAGATCTCACCAGGTGTACCCCAGGCTAAGACCTTTCCATCCTTCATGGCCAGTACTTTGTCTGAAAACAGGAATGTCTGGTCAGGGTTATGTGTCGATTGGATAATGGTGTAGCCCTCTTTGGCCAGGGACTTTATCTCTGTCAGAACACGAATCTGGTTACCAAAATCCAAGTTTGAGGTGGGTTCATCCATCACGAGTATTTTTGCCTCCTGCACCAGAGCGCGTGCCAATAAAACAAGCTGCCGCTCTCCACCGCTTATTCTGGTAAATCCCCGGTTTTTCAGATGACAGATCCCCAACCTTTCCAGGGCTGCCTCCACCAGCTTTTTCTGTTTAATACCAGGGCTGGAAATAGCAGATACTTGCACAGATGTACCCATGAGCACCATATCAAACACACTATAATTAAATGACGGATAGTGAAATTGAGGTATATAGGCAATCAGCTTCGCCATCTCCTCGATCCCCAGGCCCTTGATATCAATGCCATCAAGCAGTATTTGACCCTGATAGCCGTTGAGTAAGCCGAGGATGCAGCGGAAGAGCGTTGTTTTCCCAACCCCGTTAGGGCCTAAAACAGATAATAATTGATTGTTCTCTGCTGTAAAATTAATATGATCAAGAACCTGGTTCTCCCCATAGCTAAAGGAAAGTTCTGACACTTCAATACTCAAAAGGTATCCACCTCCCTGGTGATCAAATAGATGAAAAAAGGAGCCCCGATAAAAGCTGTGAGTATACCCAAAGGAATCTCTGTTGTAAGAAGATTCCTGGCGACGTCATCCACCAGCAGCAGAAAAATAGCACCGAATAAGATAGAGGCAGGCATCAGGTGATTATAATTGTTCCCTACAAGCCTTCTTGCTAAATGGGGGATTACCAATCCCACCCAGCCAATCATGCCGCTGACCGATACACTAGCCGCCGTAGTCAGAGTAGCACAGATAATAACAATGAACCTGATTTGATTAGCATTTACCCCCATGGTCCTGGCCTCATCATCACCCATAGTGAGTACATTCAAACGCCACCTCAAGAGAAACAAAGGGACAAGCCCGATGGCCATGGGTATAATGGCAAATTTTATATCACTGATCTTGGCTCCGGCTAAGCTACCCATCAGCCAATAGGTTATTGCAGGAAGCTGATCAGTTGGGTCAGCAACCAATTTGATAAATGATGTGGCAGCGGAAAAAAGGGAACTGACAATGATTCCAGAGAGAATCAATCCCAAGATGCTTTTCCCCTTGACTTTCTTGCTGATCAAATAGACTAAAGTCACTGTTAACAGGCTGAAGAAAAAAGCACTGACAGTAATCATAAAGCTGCTTCCATAATTCAGGATGGCAAGAGCAGCACCAAAGGCTGCACCAGCAGAAGCACCTAAAATATCCGGGGCTGCCATGGGGTTTTGAAAAACACCCTGATAAGCCGCCCCTGCAGCAGACAGGCAACAACCTACCAGACAGGCCAAAATGATACGGGGCAAACGGATATTGATCAGAACCATTTCCACCCGATCCATCCAAAATTGTTCGATGGGATAGATTTTAGACAGCGCAATCCCTAAGACTTCTTTGGCAGGGATAGGGTAGCGTCCCAGCTGAAAAGAAATAATGATTAAAAATATCAGCAGAATTCCCAAACCTAAAACAATGAAAGTATTCCTCTTAGACTGTTCCAATCTCTTCCCACCTATCAATAACAAGAATTAAAGCAGCAATGCTGAAAATGTAATAGACCCCATGAGCACATGTCTTGCATAAGGTTTTATTACCCATGGTCACCTCTCTGCCATCAAGAACCTGTTCACCGCAAGACTCACAGTTTGTGATGTTGCGCGGTTTGCCAGGCAGTTCATGGAGGGGAATATCAACCTTAACATCCTGCCACCTAAAAAGATCTTCATCTGTCAGTAAACCCCAGTATCCAACAATCTCCTCACCAGGTTGCAGGTGAACATCATTAACAATTACCCTGACTCCCTGGTAGTAAACGAGACCATGAAAAAAATAACCGGGAACACCAACTTATAAGTGTTATCCGGTTATTCTAGATTCATTTTAAATCCACTCCTTTCCAAACGGGAGGTACAGCAGTTTCCCACTGCCCCTATCGGCAACACACCAATGCTTATCCAAAGTTTAGGTGTGAATGCTCGGAGTGCCTATCAAGCACAGAACCTGAGTCTGGCTTTCCCGCCAAACCCTATCTATTCCCTTTTAAAATTGACTATAATCAACAAATACCAACATTAGTTTATATTCGCCATTTTCGTATAATATCCTTCCTGCATAATAAAACCGGGCCCGAATTATTTATTATTGTGCTTAGCACCTTTTTGCCTAAGCTGCCTATATATTCTTCATGGGTATCTGGCACCTTACAATC
>JBASML010000173.1:0-2792 GCA_049656845.1 Syntrophaceticus sp. | reverse complement strand
GGGTATGCCCACCCAGCAGGGGACAACAAACAAACAGGAGGCATTCAATGCGACATTTTATAGTTTCAGCATCGATATTCGTATTAATTGCTGCAGCAGTTATAGCCTGGCAGTTGGGAATATTCGGCACAGAATATCAGAATATGGAAACGCCGCTAACGGAGCAGCAAAAGAAACCCATATACCATATTGAAGATCCTAATAATCCTAATAATACTGAAGAAAAGACAGCTGAGGAGCTCAAAATACAGGAACAGGCAGTTTTGCAGGAAGAAATCGAAGGCCGCTACACTGCCCGGCTGTTGACCACTGCCCAAGATTACGAAAAGCAATTGATCGACCTGGCAAATTCTGCCTGGGAAGAATACACTGAAACCCAACAGGAGGGGAAAACCCTATCTAGACAACAGGTTTTCGCTTACATCAAAAAGGGACAGAGATTGAAAACCAAGTGCGATAACGAGATTTACACCATCTTGCAGGAATTTGAATCCGAGCTGCGTGCAAATTCTCTACCTTTAGACAAGGCCAATCTGTGCCGCCAAGAATACGAGCGGAAAAAATCAGAGCGCAAACAGGAGTTTCTAAGCATCCTTTCACAGCATAAAGACGAGGCCAAGGCACTTTATTCCCAGTAATCCAAAGGGCTACTGGCGAACTCCTCAAAACATACATCAGTATAATTAACCCTTTTCAAGAACCTTTGAAAACGGTTTTTTTCACCCTGCTTTGATTCACTTGTTTTACCATCATGGTTATTGATAACCGTTATGAGAGGATCATGTTCACAGTGACTTTCGACACGCTTTATCAAATATTTGATATGTATATCCGCATCGGGAAAAGAATATCCGCAGAAGATGAGGTGTTGCGCTTTTCTCAGCGCCGCCTCAGCCTTAACCCATAACATCCCAAGATAAGCATTTGTCAGACTCTTGAAATATGTTGGCGGAACAACTAGAGTTGACAATTTGGAATCACAGATATCGCATGCAAGAGACCGTGCAGCAGCTTTCTGAAAAGATGTGAGTTTAATAGTGTTACATGTCCGGCAGTATAGCCAGTTGAGAGACCCATGTAGCTTGTAAAGCTCTATTGGCTCATTTGGCATTGACCTATTTGGCCTGGAACAATTTCTATTTGCCATATTTATAAAATCTATCCCATAGTCCAGAGCAAAGCCCGGCAAGTTATCCAAGGCATTATCGATCAGAATATCATAATTAGTGCTGACAAAAACCGTCTCATTTATCTTGCCACCATTGACTAAATTTCGAACTAGCCGGCTGTGATAATTTTCAGGCTTGTTTCCCAGCTCCTCTTTAATCACAAGCATCATCAACCTGACAAGAGAGTGCCTTAGTAAACGTATTTGATGAATATTAAACCCTTTAAAGGTTTCATCCCTCATAATAGCTAAATCCAAAATGCCAATTGCCTCTTCAAAAGTGGGGAATTTTGTAGTATCAGAATCCAGCTCATCACTACCCAGGCCAAACATCTCATGAAAATATTCCTTCAATAACTCATCCTCATCACACTCCAGTAAATCACCAGCCCCCCTTTGCCTTCCGAAATATTTACTAAAAATTTCACCCTGCAATGGAGCACCATCCCCACTAGACGCTCCCGCCCCTAGAAAAATTACTGTCTTCACAAACTATCTCCCCTTCACGGGCCCATCACGGGGACGGTTCTGGTGATTGGTCCGGTGATGGGGCCTTTTGGTAGCTTTAAAAAGATGCGGAATGATTATTTTGTACCCCACGATGTTTAGGGTCATACTCTACTGCAGATGTAGTTCGTACTGGCTGTGGGAACAAATGCATAAGTTGATATATTTCTTCAGGAAGGTCAGTACTAACATTAAGCCCTAAATCTCGAGCCACATCTACATTAATAGGGAAATCATGAGTCCAACGCCCTTGAGTCAATGTTGCGGCTATGTTTTGCTTGTCTTCTAAAGAATGCTCATCAGGTAACAGCTCTATTATACTATTTTCGAGCTGTTTTATAGCTTTTTGAGAAATATCTGCCAAAATCAGTGTCTCATCATCAATTTTTGATATCGGTTTTTGTTTAAGCACATTAACAATAGATGGAGCTGGATATTTACCTAATTGGGGATCTACTGGCCCCAACATAGAGTGTTCACCCATAACTATCTCATCAGCAGCCAACGCAATGAGTGTGCCGCCAGACATAGCATAATGGGGCACATACACTCTTACTTTTCCTTGATGCTTTCTGATAGCCCTGGCTATCTGAAGTGCAGCTAACGCAATTCCTCCTGGGGTATGCAATATCAGGTCTATAGGCATATTTTTGTCAGTCATTTGTATAACCCGTATAATTTCTTCTGAGTCATTAATGTCTATATGGCGCATAACCGGAAACCCTAATATACTCATGGTTTCTTGGCGATGAATCAGGGTGATAACCCTAGATTTGTTTTTCTTCTCTATTTTAGATATTAAATTCTGACGTGATGCTTTCAACATCCCCTGCTTGATTGCAGGCTGTAATGCCGAGATAATTAAAAATAATATTAATAAGTCAAAAAACATCTTTATACAACTCCTCTCGACAATATTGATAGATTGATAGTATTTCGCACCTAGGAAAAACCGGGTAAAAGCATGTGGGGTTTCAATTCGACAAAAAGTCGCAGGCCTTCATCTTAAAAATATAAAAATAAAAAACCTCACATTTAAAAACATCGTTCATCCTTTCATCAAATGACTGCTGATGGCGCTTTGTCAAAATATTCATTAATCCTATAACCATTGAAC
>JBASML010000172.1:0-4818 GCA_049656845.1 Syntrophaceticus sp. | reverse complement strand
GAAGATAGCCGCCACTGGTTACATGGCCGATATTAGCGCCATTTTTTTGTACCTCATAGCCGTGTCTAGGGATTCCACGACCCAGCATCTCGAACTCCATCAGTTTCCGCTTAAGTCCTTTTTCCTTTTGCTCCACCAGGGCATCTTTTCCGATAAAAGATGGTTTCTCCAGTTTCACAAAACGGCCTAAACCAGCCTCCAGGGGAGTTATATCCTCATCCAGTTCATGGCCATAAAGGGGCAATTTTGCTTCTAGTCGCAGGGTATCCCGGGCTCCCAAACTACAAGGTGCTACCCTTTCCCCGCCCTCCTGGAGAATAGCCTCCCAAATGCTGCAGGCTGCTTCAGGCGCCATATAAATCTCAAAACCATCCTCTCCTGTGTAACCAGTTCGGGATAAAAGACAGTCGCACCCAGATACCTTTACATGCGGTAGAAAATAATAGTACTTAATAGTGGCAAGATCAGCATCACATAGAGGTTGCAAGATCTCCTGGGCCAGCGGTCCCTGCAAGGCAATTTCAGCAAAGCGATCAGAAACATTAGAAATAGTAACACCCTGAGAAAATGCTTTTTCCTGCATCCATTGAAGATCTTTTTTGGTATTAGCGGCATTGATTATGAGAAAATAGTGTGTAGGAGACAATTTGCAAACCATCAGGTCGTCAACAACCCCACCGTGTTCATAGCACATGGGTGAGTAACGAATCTGCCCCACTGCCATATCGGTGAAGTCGTTAGTAAGCAGGTTATTTAGATATTCCAGCGCTCTTTCCCCGGTTACCTCAACTTCTCCCATATGAGAAACATCAAATATTCCAGCTTTACTGCGTACCATTTTGTGTTCGGAAATAATCCCCTGGTACTCCACCGGAAGTTCCCATCCACCGAAATCGATTAGTTTTCCCTTGTACTTCTGATGCATAGGGAAAAGAGGAGTTCTCTGAAGACCCATTTTCCATACCCCCAAGTATATTATTGGATAAAACTAAACCTTCAACCTCTTTTACATAACATCCCTCCTTGCTGCTATTTTTCCCCTAACAAAAAATAAAAAACAGAGCACAGAGATATAAAACCCCTATGCTCTGTTTATCACCTGAGAGATTCACCAATTGGCTTGCCCCTTCGGCGTGTTAACCACTTTCCAGAGCCTGTCCGAATACGGTCCTGTTACCTGAAAGTTTCATCGCCACCCTGGGAAAGTGACGACTTGCTTCTTCGGTAGAAGGCAGTTAATATGCCTTTATTCTCCCGTATCCTTCATCCATATCATTTACTTTAATAATATACCATGTTTATCTATTGTCAATACCCCTGTGATCACTCACAGTGCTGACACATTCAAAACTCTCCGTATTCCTGTTCTGCAAAGAACCGAAACGGGTAACCTATGCGATAAAAATTCTGGCACAATCGCTTAAACACTTTATACAGCGCCAGTTTGCAGCTGATGCGTCACTCCTGGATTACTCATTTAAATCCTACTGAAAACAAATTGACACATACCCATAGCAAACATATTGCTGCTTGCTACAAACGATCATTTCTTTGGGATAGAAACTATTACCCATCTTTTGACCAAACCCCGAACTTTCCCCTTACCACGAACAACTACTTTTACCGGCAGAAATAACAGTTGGGATAGCGGCAAACCTCACAGTGGGAGCAGAGGCCTCCCTCTCCCATGGCAGTAAAATAACTCTTATCCAGAATTTCCCCGGCAAAGATCTTGGGTAAGACTACATCCAGAATTGTAGTACGAAAGTACATCCCACACCCGGGAACTCCCAACAATGCTGCCCCTTGCAGATAAGCCATCATAAACATATTTCCCGGCTGAACCGGTACCCCATAGGTCACAACCTTTGCCCCCGTACCTCTGATGGCAGCAGGTGTCAGATCATCCGGGTCCACAGACATACCCCCGGTCAAAAGGATCAGGTCGGCCTTCTTTTCGATAAAGTTCCAGATGGCACTTTCTATTGATCCCTGATCATCTGTGCAAATTATCTGCCCCATACATTCAGCATCAAAATAAGCCAGCTTCTCTTTGATCACCGGACCGAATTTATCCTTAATGCGACCCTTGTAAACTTCACTGCCAGTGGTTATGATCCCATATTTCAATTGCTTATACTGTTTCACCATAAAGGGAGAACCCTGTTCACTGCACATTTCTTCTACCCGGCTTAACCTGGAATCAGGAATCATCAGGGGTATGACCCTGGCTCCAACAACATTTTGGCCGCATTCCACCATAAAGTCCCCCGGCAGACTGGCTATAGAAATATCCTCTATAGAGTTGATCTCTTGCAGAAGAGCTGTGTTCACTTTAAAGAGCCCTTTGACCGTGGATTTTAGTGATGACTTCCCTTCACGTGGTTCTTCACAGGCAATGTTCTCCCCGGCCACAGCTCTAGCTATTCTAATCGCAGCATCATCTTCATGCACATCTCCAGGAGAAGGCTGCCAGACATAGATATGTTCTTTGCCCAATTTCAACAGCTCAGGAACATCTTCCTCACTTATAAGATGCCCCTTTTTGAATGCCCTACCCTTGAATTCACCTGGTACAATCCTGGTGACATCCTGGCACAAGACCATCCCCACAGCTTCTTCTACCTTTACGCTTTTCAACATTTCCTACACCTTCCCTCATTTACTATAACTTATACTATAACTTATTTTCCCCACTGATATACTCCAGATAAAGTGTCCCTGCCCCACCACAGACCATTCCCAGATCGATTAGTTTCTTCTCCCAGAGAATTGATTCTTTGCTTTTCATGACTTCTAAAGCTTTGCTAGTAGCCTCAAACTCCAGTTCGCCACCACCGATCGTTCCTTTTGTCTTTCCATCAGGATAAACCAGCATTTTGGCACCGGCTTTTCTAGGTGTAGATCCTCTGGTGGAACACAAGGTCACTAATACCGCCTCTTCTCCCTTCTGGTAAACATCAACAACTTCCTTAATTAAAATTGCCATAAGCAAACCCCTCCTTCTGGCAACTGCCTGTAGGCGACAGCCACCATTTAATTGCTGTGTTTTGCAGCTAGTAACGTGTTACACAGCATCCCTGAGCTGTCCCGAAGAGAACCGTCGTCCTGTCCGGCCTGAAATTGGGAGTCGAGCGGTAGACCGTCAAAACCACCAACATCAAGAGGACAGCTCTACTGAGCGAAGAAATTCATCCTTGAATACCTGGTCTAAGTGTCTGCCTGTTCCCTCATTTTCTAAGGCTACCATCTGTGCCATAATACTGAGGGCGATCTCTTCTGGCTTTTTGCCGCCCAGATCGATGCCAATGGGGGCTATCACCTTTTCTAGTGTTTCTCTGCCCACTCCTTCCTTAAGCAGTCTATAGAAATTATTACTCACTTTTTTCCTGCTACCGATCATTCCTATATAGCGGGCATGGGAATGAATGACATGCCTGAGGCACAAGAGGTCATATTCATGTCCCCGGGTGATAATGACAACACTGGACATCTCGTTAATTTCTGAATTGAATTGATCATTATTAAAAAAGTCCTCAAAGGGAGTGCAGATCAATCGCTCAGCTTTAGGGAAACGTTCTCTGGTAAGTAGGTCTTGGCGGTCATCTACAACCACGGTCTGGTATCCTAGTATTGCAGCCATCTCCACCAGCGGTAAGGAAACATGCCCCGCTCCGAAGATGACAAGTTTTTTCTGTGGGGAAAAGGGTTCCTCTAGTATTATGGCTGTGCCGTCTTTTTGTTCTGGCAGTTTTACCTGGATCATTTCTGTGGATGGGTCTGGTTGGGAAGAAATCCTTTCTGCGCGGGCAATCATTTCTTGATCCAGGGAAAAGTATCCTAGTGTACCATAAGCGTAACCATTAGAGAGCACGAGGAGGTGTGTGCCTCTGTGCAGTTCGCAATTGTCTGGGGTTTTCACCAGGGTATAGAGAATATTTCTTTTTCCTCTGTCTAGTGCCTCCTGCAGTTTCTGATAGATCAGCTGGTTGAATTTGCTTGTATCTGGTGTTCCTTTTTTTTGCAGTGTGGAGATGGCTTCCAATACTCCTCTCCCTACTTCCCAGGCTTTATCTGTAACGGTGTAAGCAATTTCTTTGTTCACTTCGGGGTGGATATCTCCTAGTTTTGCTCCTCTGCTCACTTTTAAGCCGCTCTTCAAAAGGCCGCGCACTGTGCCGCTAATGCTGGCACTAACAGGCTCGTGATTTACATAGCCTATAGTGTCTCCTTTATTCACTTGATCACCGATCTCTAATTTTGCTGTAAAAATCCCCTCTGTTGGGGAGCGCAGCACTCTTTCTGCTGTATAGCCTTGGACATCGCCCGGAATCCCTGTATTGGGAATGGCAGTCCCCTGGTAAAGGGGTCTGCCCATACTGCTGCCTCTCATGGTTTCGATAACAGCATGTGCATCCACCCCTGCCTCATACCCGGGCCCCAGTGCTATCACAATAGCGGCATCATCGATCTTGGTGCCCATATTTTTCTTGGTCATGGCTGCATCGATATAGATCAGTGGAGGGTACTTTTGAAGGGTTTCACCATGGGGGTCCACCAGCACAGCAACTTGCCTCTGGCTGGCAATCTCCAGGGCTTCTCTGAAATCACCAGCCCTGCGGCCTCGGATGCCTTCTATGGTTATTTCTCTTTTATAGACAGCTTCTGCAAAGGAAACCATCCTGCGGACACAGGTGGGCTGGGAAATCTCGGTCATCACTACATTAAATCCGGCTTTGACAAGAGTTATGGCAACTCCGCTGGCTAAGTCACCTGCTCCCTTGATCAATACATAATTCAGCACGGTCTGCTCCTCCT
>JBASML010000171.1:0-14151 GCA_049656845.1 Syntrophaceticus sp. | reverse complement strand
AAGGCAAAACATCCCGCAAAACACCACAGGATATTATCAACTATGCCGATAAGTACGGCCTTGCCGTTCACCCCGAAAAATTGGTCTATGCCAGTAAAATGAGTGCCAAAGTAGATAATACCGCTGTCCAGGATGGTTATCAACTCTATCATCACACCTTTATTTTTACCATCAAAGGAGATTGGGCTGTGGTTCAGCAGGGAATGAACACCAACAACAGACGCGCCCGCCGCTACCATTGGCTGGGAAGCAAAGTCGATGATTTTGTCAATGAACCCCAGAACGCCATCTGCTGTGATCATAAAGAAAAACAGGTCCTCAACTTGGTGGATCGAACAAGCTTAAAAGCTCGCCAAACAATCACCTCTCTCAGCTGTGCCAAGCCAGGAGAAATCGCTGAAGAGTACAAGAAACTGATTCTGCCCTCCCGGCATTCCCTGGATGAGAGAGACATCCAGCCAAAAAATTTGGAACGGATCCTTCTCAAAACCTATGAACAGCAGCCTGCCAACTTTGAAAACGTGCTTTCCATCAGTGGAATCGGGCCCAAGACCATCCGCGCCCTTTCCCTGATCTCAGAGCTGGCTTATGGGACACGCCCAAGTTATGATGACCCAGCAAAGTTCAGCTTTGCTCATGGGGGAAAGGATGGTTATCCATACCCAGTCGATAAAAGAGTTTATGATCAGTCTATATCTATTCTGGAACAAGCTATCAAAGAGGCTAAATTGGGGAGAGAAGAGAAACTTGAGGCTTTTAAAAGGCTGCGGTTTATTGAAAACTCGAAACCCCGTGAGCAAAATCCATCATAATAAAGAAAAGGCAACAGGATGACAGCCCTTGTTAAATATCCAAATTGGTCTGGAACAAAACAATTACGGTTTTGTACCCGCTAAAAAAATAAAATAGCAAACGATTACTCAAATACAGACTGCCCTTTTAACATCCAATCAAATCTTAAAAACAAAACCAGGTACCTGTAAGTTCAGATACCTGGTTGTTTTTCCACAGCAAGCAGTCCTATAAGCCGGGTTCTGTGCCTTCGTTCCCGAAGGTGGTGATCATCTGTCTGGGACCCCGGTTGCCCGGGGCCTCAAGCAACCTACCCGGAGGCGAAGCGGGCAACTTCAATGCCTCCCTATTCGGTCTTGCTCCAGGTGGGGTTTACCTGGCCGGCCAGTCACCTGGCCGCCGGTGCGCTTTTACCGCACCGTTGCACCCTTACCCAGTATTGCTGGGCGGTTTTCATTTCTGTGGCACTATTCCTTGGGGTCACCCCCACTGGGTGTTACCCAGCACCCTGCCCTGTGGAGCCCGGACTTTCCTCACGTACCGCCTTTCGGCACCTGGCACGCGCGATCACCCAGACTGCTTGCCTTGCCTTATTCAATTCTTCAGTTGCTTTAAGATTATAACACCATCCCGCTACAGATGCAAACTTATGAACTACAATATATTCCCAGGTGACAGTCACCTGGGAATATATGGTGCCTATCTAAAGGGTGCCACCTAAAGGGAAGAGTGTTCACTGAGCTCGATGGCTTTTTGTACTTCTGCCTCCAGTTCTGCAGGTAGGCCCATAATCTTCACATTCAAAAAGCCACGTACAATCATGGCTGTGGCCTCTTCCTCAGATAAACCGCGGGCCATGAGGTACTCGATCTCCTCCTGGGCTATTTTACCTACTGCGGCCTCATGGGAAAGGTCTACACCATCTATTCGTGCTTCTAGTTCGGGAACAGCATAGATGACTCCCTCAGGTGAAAGCATCAAACCCTGGCATTCCAGGTGACCCTTCACACCCTCCTGTTCACCTACCAGGTGGCCGCGGTTGACGATCCGCCCTCCTCTGGTAAGGGACCTGGCGATGATTTCGGCTTTGCTGTCTTTACCCTGCAGCACCACCCGTGACCCAACATCTATATTGGAGTTAGGGTACCCAACAATAATCGAGTGATATCTGGCCACACTGCTCTTTCCCTTCAAATAGGTGGTGGGATACATCTGGACTGTCCTCACCGGAGTCATGCTGATGTAGTTGGAAAGGTATGTACCGCCATCCTCAACAAGCGATACAGTACGTGGCCGGACAACAACTTCCTCACCCCAGTTATGCACCATTGTAAAGCTGAGTTTAGCGTTTTTCTTGACATAAATTTCTGTGATCCCGATATGCAAGCCAGAACCAACATGGCGTCCTGTAGTACATCCTGTAATCAGGTGGAGTTCTGCTCCCTCTTCAGCAATAATAATGTTATGCGCACTTTGCAGCAATCCTTCCTGAGCAATGAACATACAAGCCTGAATAGGATAGACAGCTTTTACACCCGGCATTGCCCGGATGAAGTAGCCGCCTTCCCCCTCCGCTTTCGCCCTCGCTGTATACTTGTCTGTATCAGGCTGTATCAGATTCCAGTGATAGTCATGCAGCCACTCATATTTTTGCAGAGCATCAGCAGTTCCCAAAACCTCCAGCCCTTCCTGGAACACGCTGGCATGGACCACAGTATTGTCTTCTAAAATAAAGCTGCCGGTTCTCTCCTTCTCTGTGGGATCTATCCCGGCAATCAGCATATCCTCTTTATCTTCCTCCGGGAGAGCCTCCAGATTTTCCAGGTAAGGGTGTTCCTTTCCCCCGGCAACAAATTTATCAATATCTATTTCCTCTTCTAGGGGAGCCTTTTTATTTAACGCCTGCTGTTCTTTGCGGCGTAATTCATCCTGCATCTTATTACCTCCTTATGCTAAACAACGGGTGCAGTGAGCATATCCGTATTTATGGATACAGCCTAGCAGTTCCCGTGGATTAAATCCAGTACATGAAAGTTGGCCATCATAAAGCACATGCCCAAGATCTGCGGGTACATAGTCAAGAATATATCCGGTATGTGTAATAATGAGACCTGACTTATTACGCCCCTCTTTAATCTCTCGGCGACAGCGCTCATTACTACTAAATCCATCCTTCTGCAGTAGTTGATTGATAGCCTGTCCGATCAATGCGATGTTTTCCAGGTCAACCCCTGATTCCGGTTCATCCAATAAAACAAGATTGGGATTCTGCACCAAAAGTTGCAGCATTTCAGAGCGTTTAACCTCCCCACCAGAAAAACCGTAATTAACATCCCGCTCCAGGAAAGATCCCAGATGCAGGGATTCGGCTAATTCATCAACATTATTTTGAGTAGAGCCAGCTGCTTCCAGCAGATCTCTCAGTGACACTCCCCTCAATACAGGAGGGCGTTGAAAAGCAATGCCGATGCCTAACCTAGCCCTTTCAGTAACCGATAATGATGTAATATCCTCCCCATTAAAATAAATCTTGCCGCCTGTTATCTGATATCTCTCAAAACCCATGAGCGCACCTAACAGGGTAGACTTTCCTGAGCCATTAGGGCCAAAGAGCACATGGGTTTCCCCCGCTTTGATATGGAGGTTTACTCCTTTTAAGATAGGCTTGCCTCCTACTGTTACATGTAAATCCTCTACTTTAAGCATCGCTGCCTCCCTCGATCCATTCTTAACTATTTTCTACAAAGATAAATTTCGTTATTATTGCACAAAAACCTTCTCTTATCTAAAAAAATCCCCGATCTTTATTATAACGAGATCGGGAGCATATCTCCAGTGAATAAATTGTTAAAGCACAGTTGTCGAACCGCGGTAAATCAATCCCCTCATACTATCTACTGTTATGGTGCCGCCATCCTTTAATATTTTTGTTGCTCCATCAACACCCACGATAGCAGGAATACCTAAATTCAAGCCAACAATTGCAGCATGAGAGGTAAGACCACCTTCTTCAGTAATAATCGCTCCTGCCTTTTGAATAGCGGGAACATAATCACGATCAGTGCTTGTAGCAACCATAATATCACCGGTCTGCACCTTTTCCAATGCCTCTTCCGGGGTGGTGCAAATACGTACTTTACCGATTACAGCGCGGTTTCCAATTCCAGTTCCACGAGCAAGTACTTCCCCAACAATATGTACTTTGATCAGGTTGGTGGTACCTGGAACCCCAACAGGAACACCCGCAGTAATCACGAGCAAATCGCCGCATTTAATAAAACCCTTAGCCAAACATGCATCAACTGCCTGTTTAATCATCTCATCTGTACTATAAATTTCTGCTACTCCCAGTGGCTGCGCCCCCCATACCAGACACAGCTTCCTGAGTACCCTGTCATCTGGACTAACAGCAATAATTGGTGCCCTTGGCCTGTATTTCGACACCATCCTTGCTGTAAATCCTGATTTTGTGGAAGTTATAATTGCTGCTGCCCCCAGATCCTGAGCAATTGTACAGGTAGCATGACTGATGGCATCAGTAGTTGTGCGCGGCATTTCCGCACCCCTTTTTACCAGTAGGCTCTTGTAATCAAGGGCTTCTTCTGTTCGCTCCGCAATCCTGGACATCATCCTAACCGCCTCCAGGGGATATTTGCCTATTGCAGTCTCCCCAGAAAGCATTACCACATCTGTGCCATCAAATATGGCATTGGCGACATCACTTGCCTCAGCCCGGGTAGGGCGTGGGTTGCGGATCATAGAATCCAGCATTTGGGTAGCAGTAACAACCGGCTTTCCAATACGGTTACATTTTCTAATTATTGTCTTCTGGATCAGTGGAACCTCTTGAGGAGGTATAACAACACCCATGTCCCCTCTAGCCACCATAATCCCATTAGAGACTTTGATTATTTCATCTAAATTATTGACTCCTTCCTCATTTTCAATCTTGGAGATGATATTAATGTTTGCCACCCTAGATTCCAGAATGCGCCTGATAGCCAAAACATCACTGGCTCTCCTGACAAAAGAGGCAGCAATCAGGTCAACATTATGATCGATACCAAAATGGATGTCTTTAATATCTTTTTCAGTTAGTGAGGGTAGATCCAAAGCAACACCGGGAACATTGACATTTTTCTGATTACCCAGTTCCCCCCCAACAATAACCTTACACTCGATCTCTGTATCAGTTGAAGAGAGTACTTCCAGGTGCAGCATTCCATCGGCAATCATTATGGTATCACCTGGCGCCACAGCACGGGGAAGCTGGTCATTATTAATCGAAAAACGGTTAGCATCACCTATGATTTCTTCTGTGGTCAGCGTAACACGGGAGCCTTCTTGTAAGAAAACCCTATCCCCCTGCATATATCCTGTACGAATCTCCGGTCCCTTGGTATCAAGCATAATCGCCAGTACCTTTTGCGTTTCCTCGGCTGCCTGATGCAGTCTCTTAATACGCTCCTCATGCTCTTCATGAGTACCATGAGAAAAATTGAGACGCGCCACATTCATACCTGCTTCAATTAAATTCTTCATCATTTCCAAAGAATCACTCGCGGGCCCAATTGTACATACAATCTTTGTTTTTCTCATATATGCCCCTCCTTTTGTTAAATGGCAAGGATCGCTGCCAGCTCCCAGATATCTTGGTCTAGCTCTCTTTTCCTGTCTAACGCTGCCTCCAGATCAACAGCAACCAATTCTCTTGCCTTAATCCCCACCATCTTTTTACTAACTCCATCCCGCAAAAGGTCAACAGCTTTTGCACCCATGCGGCTAGCTAGTACCCTATCCATTGCAGTGGGTGTACCCCCACGCTGCAAGTGCCCCAGGATTGTGATACGCGTTTCTAATCCCGTCCTTCTACTAATCTCCTCACCGACAGCCATACCACTGGCTGCACCCTCGGCAACAATAATGATACTATGGAGCTTTCCGCGATTCATACCCCTCTGTAGTTTGAAGATCACTTCATCCATGTCAGCAGGTTTTTCCGGAATGAGAATTGACTCTGCACCCCCAGAGAGACCCGCAAAAAGGGCAATTTGCCCGTTTTCTCGTCCCATCACCTCAATAATAAAGACACGCTCATGTGAAGTTGCTGTATCCCGTATTTTGTTAATGGCGTCCACAACATTGTTTACTGCTGTATCAAAACCGATGGTAAGATCAGTACCAGTTATGTCATTATCGATGGTTGCTGGAACCCCAACAACTGCCAGCCCATATTCAGCCAGGGCAAATGCACCGTGCATAGATCCCTCCCCGCCAATGACAACAAGGCCATCAATACCTTCCTCCTGCAGGTTCCTTAATGCCTCCCTTTGCCCTTGCTCTGTTTTGAACTCCTCACAGCGGGCGGTACGCAGAAAAGTACCTCCCCGGTGAATAATATCGCCCACTGATCCCAGAGAAAACCTGATAAATTCTTTTTTCATAAGTCCTAAAAAACCACGTCTGATTCCATATACTTCTATTCCGTGGTAGATTCCCTTTCTTACAACAGCTCTAATTGCGGCATTCATGCCAGGTGCATCACCACCGCTGGTAAGCACACCGATCCGGTTCACCTGATGCAAAACACTCACACCTTTTTACATCATAAAGATATTTTCCCCTCTACAGAGGGACCTATGCCAATATTACCTTATCAAACAATGGTATTAACAAAATACCCGCGGTTCAAAATGCCGCAGGTATCCTTCTAATACAGTGTATCTTCTTTTGCTCAGATTATAACAACACTGGATAAAAACTCGTGTGCTTCCTCCGTTTCTGACTCTGGCACTAAAATTTCTACGGCCCCTTCATTGCCAGACTGAGGGATTCCAGCTGAGCGAAGTCTAACCATTAACCCTTCAGAAACCAATATTTCTTTTAACAACTCAGCTCTCCCCAGATTAGGCGCGATATAGATTACCGTCCACATGAATTTTGGTTCCCTCCTTCCAAAATTCTTGCGGTTAATCAGTTCGACCCGTTATTCAAATATTCCTTCTTTTTTCCCTGCCAAAATTCACTTTACTACAGTATCAATTGTGCCATGCTTGGTATAGATCACAGCTCGGCCACGCACCTTAATCGCTGAAGTATTTTCCGTAAACTGAGCGATCATCACTTCACCCTGGTCCAGTTTCTCTGTATGGTGAAATCTGGTATCCTTTCCCCGGGTGAGTCCAATAATGGTCACACCATTTTCTAGGGCTTTGATCGCTATATACTCAGCTTGCACCACATCACAATCATCCATACAACAACCTCCCTTCTTCTTAATAAAACTGAAAAACTTGTTCACCCTTAACCCTGAAACTATTTCCCGGCTGTTTAAATACCTTCCCGGGCAAACCAGAACACTTGAACTCATCGATTCCTACATCTGTTTCTATAAATACATTCATATCCAACGACTAACCACTAACACTGACCCCATCACCAGAACCGTCCCCATGATGTAGTTTAGACAAATACTCCGAATCCTTATCAAGAAAATAACATGAACCTGGCCCACATAATTCTTCAACCAGATAGATAAGCCCAGGTACTTTATCAACTCCAAAAGCTGAACCAGCCTGTATCAATGTTTTTTCTTTAACAAAGTAAAACAAAACAGGATTAACTCCCTTATACTGTTCAAGAAGCTTACGCAGTTTTTCTAGGACCTCGGTAGTGATAGCATATGGATTGAGTCTGATATATAGATAATAATCGGGTTCCTCAGGCGCCAGTTTAAGTGGTTTTACCTCCTCCCCGAAAATACGGTAAGAATCATCCTGTACACTTAAACGCCCCTCTACCAGAACAAGCGCATCCTCTTGTAGAAAAGATATCTCAGCTGGATTACTAGGCGGGAAGAAAATAACATCTACACTTCCTCCTTTATCCTCTACTGTAAAGTAGATTACACCATTACCGCGCTTGGTGGTTCCACGCCTGCAGGAAGTAACCATTCCTCCAACTTTAACGCGGTCCCTATCTCGATATCTGCTCAGTTCCGCAATCCTGTTCTTTGTTCTCCGAGACAAAAGATCCTCATAACCATCCAGTGGGTGGCCGCTGACATAAAAGCCAAGTGTCTCCTTTTCCTTTGCCAGTAATTCCCTCATGGGGTATTCCTCAATCTCTGGCAGACTGTGCTGTGCCTGCTGCTGCGGCTCCTGCAGGATATCAAATAGTGATACCTGCCCAGCTAGCTGGGATTCTTTATCCCTTTTATCTGCCTGAGCATTTTCTATACATTCGTCAAGTACAGCTATCAACTGTGACCTGAAAGCTCCTAATGAATCAAACGCCCCGCACAGGATCAAGCTTTCTATAACCCTTTTATTTACCTGGCGCAGATCCACTCGCTGGCAAAAATCATCTAATGAAATAAAGGCCCCCCCTTGTTTTCTGGCATTGATAATCTCCTGAACAGCTCCCTCACCCACATTCTTGACAGCTGCAAGCCCGAACCTGATATATTTATCTCCCACAACTGTAAAGTTTTCTAGGGACTCATTTACATCAGGAGGTAAAATCTCTATCTTCAGCCTGCGGCATTCCTGGATATAATAAGAAACCTTGTCTGAATTGTTCCGAAAGCTGGTCAACATAGCAGCCATAAAGGCTACTGGGTAGTGGGCCTTTAAATAGGCAGTCTGATAAGCAATAAAGGCATATGCAGCAGAATGGCTTTTGTTAAAACCATAACCAGCAAAATGCTCCATAAGTTCAAAGATCTCTGCTGCTTTGCGTGGATCTACATTGTGCTCTCGAGCTCCCTTGAGGAAGTCCTCTTTCATAGCTAGCAGTACTTCCGGTTTTTTCTTCCCCATGGCTCTCCGCAGAGAATCAGCCTCAGCTAGAGAAAACCCTGCCAGGTCACAGGAAATCTGCATTACCTGCTCCTGATAAAGGATTACCCCATATGTTTCTTTTAAAATAGGTTCCAGGGCCGGGTGAGGATACTCTACCCTGGTTTGGCCATTTTTTCTATTTATAAAGTCGTCCACCATTCCACTCCCCAGGGGGCCAGGACGATAAAGAGCTACCAGGGCAATGAGGTCTTCAAACCGCCTCGGTTTCATGTTTTTCAAAATATGGCGCATCCCCGTACTCTCCAGTTGGAATACACCACTGGTTTCTCCAGAAGCTAATAGCTCATAGGTCTCTTTGTCATCTAGAGGAAAGCGATCTGGATCAAGTTTCTCCTGATACTGGGTTTCGATAATCTGTAAGGCATCACCGATCACAGTGAGTGTACGCAACCCCAGAAAATCCATTTTTAAGAGACCGATCTCCTCTACGGTCTCCTTAGGAAACTGGGTGATCACCGCATCTCCATTCTTCTGGAGAGGCACAAAATTATTCAAGGGTTCACTGGAAATCACAATCCCGGCGGCATGTGTCGAAGCATGCCGTGGCATCCCTTCAATAGCCTGTGCGAGATCCAGGAGTTGTTTTACCTCTGGGTCACTATCATAAAGCTGCTTGAGCTCCGGGGTTTGGATAGCCTTCTCCAATGTGACCCCCAGTTCTTCGGGAACGAGTTTGGCAATCCGGTCTACCTCTGACAGGGGAAGGTTTAAGACACGCCCCACATCCCTGATTGCGCCGCGGGCCAACATCGTTCCAAAGGTAATGATCTGAGCCACATGGTCATCACCATATTTGGAGATGACATAATCGATCACTTCCTCACGGCGCTCATAACAGAAGTCGATGTCAATATCAGGCATGCTGACGCGGTCGGGGTTGAGAAAACGCTCAAAAAGAAGCCCGTATTTTAAAGGATCAATATTAGTAATCCCAAGGGAATATGCAACTAGTGAACCAGCTGCTGATCCGCGGCCAGGGCCTACAGGAACTCCCCGGTTCCGCGCCCAATTGACGAAATCCTGTACTATCAAAAAGTACCCTGAGAATCCCATCTGCTGGATAACACGCAGTTCATGAGCAAGCCGCTCCCTGGCCTCCTGAGATACTCCATCCGGATACCGTTTAGCAAGCCCTTCTTCACATAGCTTATGCAGGTATGAATCCAGGTTATAAGATTCCGGCACCTGAAATTCCGGGAGGTGCATTTGGGTAAAATCAAATTCCACTTGACAGCGTTCAGCAATCTCGCCGGTTCTCCTCAGGGCATCCTGGTCATTGGGGAAAAGAGAGGCCATCTCCTGTGGCGATTTCAAGTAAAACTCCTGCCCATTAAAGCGCAGGCGGTTTTCGTCTTGCAGTGTCTTCCCTGTCTGGATACAGAGCAGGACATCATGGATGCGGGCATCTTCCCTGCGCAGGTAGTGGGCGTCATTGGTAACAACCAGCGGTATTCCCGTCTCCTGTGAGAGTTTCCGCAGAGCCTCGTTGACCACCCGCTGCTCAGGGAGATGGTGATCCATCATCTCTAAGAAATAATTATCCTTACCGAATATTTCTTGGTACTCACATGCTGTTTCCCTGGCTTTTTCATACTCCCCATTAATGATTAATTTTGGTATTTCACCTGCCAGGCAGGCACTCAAGGCAATAATCCCTTTATTATGCTGTGATAAAAGCTCCCTGTCGGCCCTGGGCTTGTAGTAGAAACCCTCTAGAAAAGCACTAGAAACTATAGAAAGCAAATTCCTATATCCTTGTTCATTTTCGGCCAGGAGTACCAGGTGATGGAGGGAATCATCAATGTGGGCCTCTTTATTAAAACGGCTGCGTGGTGCCATATAAATTTCACAGCCCAGCACCGGATTAATGCCCGCCTTTTTTGCCAGTTTATAAAAATCGATCACACCATACATTACACCGTGGTCAGTAAGTGCTATTGATGGCATCTCTAAATCAACTGCCATCTGCACCAGATCCTGTAGCCGCGATGCCCCATCCAGCAAACTGTATTCACTGTGCACATGCAGGTGTACAAAATCTGCAGTCATCTTGAAACGCTCCATTCATTATAAAAATAATACAGGCCTTTTTCTATATCATTCCTGACTGTAAGCTATTTAGATTGAACTTAGGCTATCTCAGCTATACCGTACTATGTATAATCCCCCCATTTTGAAAATAGATGGCAGAAACCGGGAGGGGTGTGGTTTAATTAATGATGTGCTAATAGTCTAACATGAGCTTCCTTGTGATACAAGTTTCACCTGCAAGCCAATAAAAACAAAATCCTCTCTGGAATTACCAGGAGGCTGTCGAAGATAGGTAGATATAAGTAGATATAATAAATTGGTCGGGATGACTGGATTTGAACCAGCGGCCTCACGGTCCCGAACCGTGCGCTCTAGCCAAACTGAGCTACATCCCGAACTTGCTGAAATCTATTTTACTTCTTTTCATCAAACCAGTCAAGCATCCCTTGGAAACGTTTTCCGGTATTTCCCTGGTGCCTGTCACAATTTATGCACTACAAAACTTCCTGTTTTATGACGTTATTTGTTCTGGTCATCGACAGGAATGGACACCTTACTGATCTCACTTTCGCTATAATGATAAAAGGAGGTGCTTTTTTTGGTTTCTAAAGAAAAAACAGGTTTTATTTGCGATGGACAGCGACTTGTGTATGTCTCTTACAGCCTAGAAGATTTCCAGAAACTTTGGGGTGGTGATCTAACAGACTACAAAGTTTTTTTACTGGCCCGCCAAAGAGAATTCCAGCAGTGGCAGGAAGAGCATTTTGGCGCCTGGATTATCTTGGTACCCTTCGACAAAGATGACTTTTCTAGTTGGTTGCAAGAAAAACCACTCCGTTGCCATTACCATGATCAACATGCCTCCTGGGCTCTGTGGGTTGCTCAAAACCCTGAGCATTTAGAAAAAATACGTACTCGTCATCCACTGCAGCACTATATATTAAAAGATGAATCCCTTAAAACCTTTCTTTTTGCCTGGTTTCTTCCAGTTATTGTACCTAACGCTACTGGAATGCGCCAGCTGAAAAAACCCTTGCCCCAAGAGCTAATTCAGCAAATCAGACAGGAACTCATCTTGCAGACACTACAGCCTCTTCCTGAATTCCGTCGGATTTCTTCTCTGCGTGGTAGTGGTGTAACCATCTTGCCCGGTGATAGACTTGTATACCCAAATGTCATTGACAACATCAGCAAACAGGTTGAACAATCCTTAATTACCTCATGGGAAAACAGTTCCTCACCTTTCATAAATCTGCCCAACTCAAATCATATTTCAATTAATCCAAATTGGTGTTACCCAAGGATAGCAGTAATGTGTTTCCCCTTTGTTGTATTGGGGTGTGCATTTGATTGTGAAACTGTCACTGTACGGCTGAGCAGAGCTGAATGCAGTGATCTCCCACTCAAAACCTGGACAAGCTACTTTCACACCCTGGATGTAGAGCTTTATCCAGGCAAAGGAGCAGACTTTGCTATAGCAGGCTTTACAAAACACATCCACAATGAAATCATAAAAGACATGCCCCTTGACCTACCTCTTGATGAAAAACTCAGCCATCCACAACGCCCGGAATACATCAGGCGTATAAAATAAATTAAGAGGTCAGGCCAATACTTGATTGTGCCTGACCTAAAACCTTTTCAAGAAATATTGTATTCAAGTAGCGCACCAGTTCTGCAGCTACAATACTCTCGGTTAAGCCGCAGTCTACAACCAGCGCACCAAAGCCACCACCAGCACCACCGCACCAAGCAAGAAACGGTACCAAACAAAGGGCCGGTAGTCTTTTGTCTGTACATACTTTAAGAGGAAACCGATACTAACTACCCCAGCAATAGCAGAAACCAGTATCCCGATCAAAAAAGGAGCATTTACCATACCCGGGTTTGCTAAAATATTAGGCACCTTAATTAAGCCAGCCCCTAAAATAATCGGTGTGGACATAAGAAAGGAAAAACGCGCCGCAGCCTCCCGGGTAAGCCCGAAAATCAGACCTGTGGTCATGGTGATCCCGGAGCGAGAAACACCGGGGATAATGGCCAGAGCCTGAGAGACACCTATCAGCAGGCTCTGCCCCAGGGTGATGCTGTTAACATCTGTGAGTTTCTTTCCCTTGCGGTCAGCCCAATACAGGATAACTCCTAATAGAATCAACATAATCGCAATTAAGACAGGGTTGCGAAAAACCGTCTCTGCTTTGTCTTCCAGTAGAAAACCAATTAATGCACCTGGAATCGTTGCTATAACCAGATACCAGAAGAGACGCCCCTCAGTTGTCCTGGTGCCACGGAATACGTTACAGAACGCACCCTTGATTAAATCCACCCAATCCCTCCAGAAGTAACCGATAACAGCAACCAGTGTCCCCAGATGAAGAGCAATATCAAATGTTAATCCTGGATCATGCCACTGAAAAATCCAGGGCACTAATACAAGGTGTGCCGAACTGGAGATGGGCAAAAACTCTCCAAGACCCTGCACAATACCCATCACCACTGCCTGCCAAATTGTCACATAAATTCCTCCTGTCACTTGTGTTTCATAAAAAATAAAATTATTTTAGAATTGATTTCAATAATCCCTTCAACGTATACGCCGTACCTTACTTATTCCCTGCTGCATCTCCATCAGGTAAGCCATATCCGCAGAGTCAGCCAGGTGCCGGTCATGGGAGATCATAATCACTTGGCGCCCCAGGGATTGGCTAAACCCCTTTAAAAAATGTGCAAGCTGTGGTGCAAATTCCTCAGAAACATGTTTCCCAGGCTCATCCAAAATTACTGGGCCGCCCACAGGTGGTCGAAAGGCATGCAAAAGAGCAAGCCGCAGAGCCAGAGAGATAACATCCACAACCCCTCCTCCCCGGGCATCCTGTGGGGTAGACTCTACTTTATAATCCCCTCCGTAGTTAGAGCAGACGTAAAACTCCGCTTCCGGGCGGTCGCGCTTTTCCTCCACCACAACTTTAAACTCCATGTCTGTCCCAAAAACAAACTGCAGGGCCTGGGTAACCAGAAGTTCTACCTGGCGACGCCCCTGCTCCCGGGCGTGCTTAGCTGCCTCCAGTAATAGGAGACGCACCTGTTCCAGGCACTCCACATCCTCATGGATTCCTTTAATTGTCTCCTGAAGGGTGGCTTCCTTCTCCAGGATTTTAGCCTGTTCACCCCGCTGTCTGTGATAAACAGCTTTCAGCTGTTCAAGATTGCTTTTCAGGGCAGCAAGATCCTTGTTCACCGTGAACGCTCCTTTTCCAGGAGGTCCCAGGGGATCAGCTTACCCGTTTCCTCCAGCAAACTGTCCATCTCATCTTTCAGAGAAGAGATCTTATCCGCCAATTCCTCCGGTTTAACCCCGTGCTCCGCTGCCTTCTGGTAGAGCTTTTCCCTCTGTTGCTCAAGTAACTCCTTTTGGCTTAAAGCCCGCTCCCTCAAGTCGCGGGATTTGCGCAGGGCATCTTTGAGG
>JBASML010000170.1:0-4025 GCA_049656845.1 Syntrophaceticus sp. | reverse complement strand
GGCTTGTATCTATTTCTTCGCCCTGCAGTATTTTAAATCTTCTAGCCAAACATTCTAAATCTTTATCTGGCAGCCCCAATACAGTATTGCTAACTATCACTTCATCCTTAGTATCCCCTTCAAAGGAAAAATCCCCTAAAAGCTCTGGGTAAAAACTTTTTTCATCCATAAATTTTATATAATTTTCACCATTTAATTTGTTCAGCTTTTCTTTGTTTAATTTGAGCTTTGAATAAAGGACCTGTTTAGAAGAAACACTTTCTACCTGAGGCAGCTTCCGAATTTCAGCAAGCTGTTCTTTGGTATAGCCGTTTTTCATAGGTTCATCCAGCTTGACATTCAGAATAAAATCACACCATGGTGATTGATCACCAATTTCATGTACTATTAATTCTTTATCTCTTCTATATAATTCCTTATCAAAAGAATTAAACATAAAAAATGTGGACCCTATTGCCATCGCGAGCACAGTAAATACCAAAACTTTTTTGTTCCTTTTTAAATTTTTATAAGATACTTTTTCTGTGACGGTCATAAACTTTTCAACAAAACCTGCTTTTCCTTGAAAATTAACATTTTTGTCTTGAGTGTTTCTCCGCATAGCTTCTATCGGAGATACATTATTGGCCAGAGCAGCTCCCCTCAGCCCAGCAAACAAAATCGCGCCTAAAGCTGATAACAAGCCTAGTTTAATGGCAAAACCAGAAATAGATATAATATCTAATCTATACTGCGCTTCAGTAAATAAACTGGTCAAAGTGCTTCCTTTGAGGCAATATGTGCAGAATACTCCTGCCAAGATGCCTAATAAAGCGCCTGCTGCATAGACAACAAATATTTCTGAGAGTATGACATAAAGTATCTGTTTCTTTGTACTGCAGATGGCTCTCATCATTCCATATTCTTGAACTCTCTTTAATACTGAAATACTATATAAGCTGTAAACAACCATCCCGCCTACTAAGGCGAGCAGCAGCGCGATTATGACTAAATCCCAGTCTACAGTGTCTAACTCTCCCATAGCAGAAAGCAGGTCTTCGTTTAAGGTTATTTGTTCATCTTTTATCCCTATATCTTTTCCTAACTGCAAGGCCTCATTTTTATACCTCAATCCTTCTTTAAACTCTACTGAAGTCTCTACAGAATCTTCCTTGCCTGCTAAATATTCATCATTAAATGCAACAAAGGCATCTCGAAAATCATGACTTTGGCTGTGCAATCTGTTTTCAACGATTCCGACTAATTTAAATTCTTTTTCTCCATGCTCATCTAAAGAAACTTTTATATTTTCATTAAGTTGATGGGGCAGATCCAGCCTATCAAGAACCCATTGTTCCAGTGCAATTTCATTCGGTTCTGTCGGATACTTTCCCTCAACGATTTTTGTATCCAGCATATATAAGATCTTTTCTTCTCCTGCTAAAACATTGACCTCTAACCCATTTTCACTCTTCCATAAATCATAATTAAAACAATTTGCTGCTGCTTTTACATTGTCATTTTCTTTGATCTTATCTATCTGACTTTTATTAAGCCCTGTATAGAAAACATGATTGACTCCTGCATTTTGCCTCATATCGTTGACTTGCAGCACCCTTGCGCTTTCAGCTAAAGAACCGATGGTTACTATCAAAAATACACCGAGTGCAATACTTAAAATGATAGCAGCAGACCTTTTTCGATACTCTTTGATATATCTCCACGCTATTTTCATGTATCTTAACAAGGTTCTCCCCCCTTGTTAAAAATCTTTCCATCTTCAATTCTCACTATTCTGCCTGCCATTTGGGCTAGTTTTTCATCATGGGTAATCATCACCAAAGTCTGGTGGTATAATCTAACAGATTCTTTTAAAAGATTTACCACTTCCAGGCTGGTTTTGGAATCAAGATTCCCTGTTGGTTCATCTGCCAAAACTATAGACGGCCTGGTAGCTAATGCCCTGGCTATGGCCACTCTCTGCTGCTGCCCGCCAGATAGTTGATTGGGAAGAGCATTTTTCTTATCAATGATTTTCAATGTTTTCATCAGCTCTTCTATAAACTCTTTGTCTATTCTCTTTAAATCAAATTCTATAGGCAAAGTGATATTTTCCCATATATTCAATACTGGGATTAAATTATAAGCTTGAAAAACAAAGCCTATTTTTCTCCTGCGAAATATGGCTAAGCTGTCATCATTCATGGAGTGCAGATCCTTGCCATCTATCAGTACTTTCCCTTCAGTCGGCCTGTCTAATCCGCCCATCATATGGAGCAGTGTGGACTTGCCTGAACCAGAAGAGCCTGATACTGCGACAAATTCGCCTTCTTCGATAGACAGATCAACCCCATCGACAGCTTTTACTAAATTGGCACCTTTTCCATAATATTTTTTTAATGACTTTGTTTCTAGTATTTTCATCATCATGCCTCCCTTATAGGTCGAGAGTACCATCCCTAGATTACAAAACAATTTAATTTTCTTGACAGTTTTGTAAGGTAAAAATATTGTTATTGATGCGGTGGCGCTGATTTTTGGAACAAAACACTTGGAGTAGCGGCCGCAATTTGACAAGAACAGAGATGAGTACTTTTTTACCAGGCGGAGACTTACAGGCATATCCGTCCGTACTTGATCGAAAAAGACGCTCTATAGGTTTATACCCGGCGTCCTCTCTCTGCTGAAACTGGGTGAGTCTGCACCACACCCATATATTTTTGCAAATTTTATCACCAGTTTCTGAGCTCAGGAGAAATAGCAAAGAATAGTAAATTTACTGCCGTGTCCTTCTCTAGAATCAGCTATTACACTTCCGCCTTGCTCTTCTAGTATTTTTCTAGCAAGATATAGTCCAACTCCTGAACCCCCTGCTTTTTTCACAGCCTCTGAGCCTCCCCTATAAAACCTGTCAAAAATCTTTCCCATATCTTTGGGGGGAATTCCGATACCATTATCTTCTATATCTATCTTGATAAAAGTCTCTAATTTCTCCACCGCAATTTTTATCTTTCCATTTTCATCTGTATATTTAACAGCATTTTGCAGGATATTAAATATCGCTTCCTTTGTCCATTTAAAATCATGATCAATATCAATGCTCTCTAAATCCATTTCGATTTCTATATTTTTTTCTAGAGCCTCTAAAGATACTCCATTGACGGCTTCCAGTATGGTTTTCTTGATATCCTGCCTCTCTTTTTTTAACTGTATCAAACCCGGTTCTGTTGCTGAAATTTTCACTAAAGAATTAGCCAGCCATTCCAGCTTATCCACTTCATTATTGATTCTGTTTAAAAATTCTTCTTCCTCTCCTTGGGTGAGTCCACCATCAATCAGCAAGGAATTATATATTTTTATAGAAGCTAAGGGAGTTCTAATCTGGTGAGAGATATCGGTCACTAAAGATTTAACCTTTTCTTTTTCAATATTGGTACAGTTTATGCTTGATTGCAGCCTTCTGGACATCTGGCAAAACTGAAACTCTAATCTTGATAAAATGCCCTCTGCATCAACATTTGTAGCAGCAGAGAAATCTCCATCCATAATCCTATCTACAGCTAAAGATATATTTTCTAATTTATTTACAATATATTTCAAGACAAAGGCAAATAAAATAATGTTTAATACGATAATTAAGGGTAAAACAGCTGTACTTTTTAATACAAATTGTAAGCTTAAATCTGTATCAATAAACTGCCTCAGCAAAAAATAATTATATATAACACTTATAAAAGCAATAAAGATCAGGTTTATGCTCAGTATGACAAAGGATTTTTTAAATACAGGATCTTTTTCTATGCTCAGTTTCATTCTCCAAAACACCTTTCAGCCCAGATATAACCTATGCCTCTGACCGTCTTGATGTATTTAGGTTGAGATGGGTTGTCTTCAACCTTTTCTCTAAGCCTTCTAATATTTACCGGAAGAGTGCTTTCCTCTAAAAAATCTCCTTCAATATCCCATAATTGGCTGAGAAACTGTTCATTAGCAATTACCTGCTGAGGATTACCGATAAAATATTTGAACAGCTTGAATTCTGTTTT
>JBASML010000169.1:0-15434 GCA_049656845.1 Syntrophaceticus sp. | reverse complement strand
CCTAATCCCGCTTTTTCACTCCTCTCTATTTCCCTGTCGCCAGGTTAAATAGTTTTCGAGAATCAGACAGGCTGCTATTTTATCAACCACCTGCTTTCTCCAGCGTCTCCTCACATCTCCCTCCAGTAGAGCGCGTTCCGCTGCTACAGTACTTAAACGTTCATCCCAGAAGACAACAGGAACACCTGTCTCCTGATGAATCATCTCTCCAAAAACAATGTATGCAGCAGCTTCCTCTCCAGGTCTTCCATCAAGGTGCCTGGGGTAGCCGATTACTACCTCTTGAACATTATAATCACGGATCAATTGGCAAACTACTTTAAGGTCATCGGACATTTTGTCGCGTTTGATTGTTGTCAGGGCCTGGGCTATAATCCCCAATTCATCACTAACTGCTACACCTATCCTCTTTGTTCCCATATCAAGCCCCAGTATCCTCATAAAACAGCTCCTAGTAAACCTTAATGTAGAAAAAAGGGCATGCCGCCGCGCAGTAGCCGCACAGTAGACAGTCCTCTTCATTCACATGGGACTTCCCGTCTTGACCTACAAACAGTGCACCCTGTGGGCAGTGCTTGACACACTCCCCACATCCCTCACACCAGGGATCAATATGCAGCTGCCTCTTAAACCCGCTGACCTGCCTCTTTAATTGATCAGGAACCGGAAACCCATTTGCCATTAAAACATTGATATCCACTTCCTGGGGGGTCTTCATCCCAACCGCTACAGCTGATGCAAACGGCCGGCTGAAAGCAAATTTAAGAGCATCTTCCGCCTGGGGCAGGAGGTTACCTCCCCCTAAGGCTTTCATTAGGTAGATGCCCTTGCCCGCATCCGCAGCTTTAACCAATACATCCTCCATCTCCTGGCGTGTTCCGTCTTGAATACCCAACCCTTGAATATTAAAGAGAGGGTGGATGACATCTATCTCCGGCAGTTCTAAAGCTGCCTGGGCACCTGCAATCCGGTGTGTTGAAATCCCCACTGCCCTCACCAACCCCTTTTCCTTTGCAGCAATTAAATAATCTAGGGCAGCCCTGTGACCGCGGATGGTCAGATAGGATTCTTGCTCATGGAGAAGAAATATATCAATATAATCACGATCAAGCTCCATCCTTGCCTTATCCAGGCTCAATTTCATCTCCTGTGCTGTTACAGCATAAGATTTCGTAGTGATAACCAAGTCTTTGTTTGGGTATGAACGGAGAAGCAGCTTGAGGTAAGAATAACTATCGTAAATTTCAGCGGTATCAAAAAAATTAACCCCCTGCTCAACTGCATATTTAAGCAATTGTACACCTTCAGCAAGGGGAAGACCTGCTTGCAATGGCCCCATAGTAAGAACGCCAAAACAAAGGCGCGACACTCTGAGGCCTGTTCTGCCAAGATTTTTGTATTCCATTATTTCCCTTTCTCAAGATAACTTGTAACTAATTCCTCTAAAAGTTCATCACGCTCATATTTCCGGATCAGATTTCGGGCGTTACGGTAATTGGTAATATACGCGGGATCCCCTGAAAGCAGGTAGCCCACCAGCTGACTAATGGGATTATAACCCTTCTCTTTTAAAGCTGCATATACAGCCATCAGGGTTTCACCCACTGAACCCCCCTCTTCACTGCGAAACCTATAAGCCATTGTTTTATCCAGTTCATTTTCAGACATCCTGATTGTCACCTCTGGTATCGATTGGCATCGACCCTTATTCTATTCTCTATGTTCAGGAATGTTCCTTCTTTAAAAGGAATAATTTTTCAACATTAATGCCGTAACTGCTGAAGTAAAATTTCCTTGCCTTTCTCTAATGCTTCCCCAAGGCGTGCAGGATTTTTTCCTCCGGCCTGTGCCATTTCTGGTTTGCCCCCTCCTCCGCCGTCCACAACCCGGGCCACTTCCCTGAGCAGTTTTCCCGCATGGAGCCCACGGTTTTTAGTAAGATCCTTGCTGATAAAACAGACCAAACCAACCTTATCGTCCAATGGGCTGCCCAAGATAGTTACACCGGATCCGAGCCGATCCTTCAGTAAATCGCCTAAGGAGCGGAGGGAATCCATATCATTTACATCTACTTTAACTGCCAGCAATTTTACCCCATCCACGTCAATAACCTGATCCAGTAGGGAGTCAATCTCACTCTGCATAGCTTTGATCTGTAAACGCTCAATCTCTTTATCTTTCTCATGAAGCTCTTTTATCAATAACTCGATCTTGCCCACAAGCTCATCTGGCTCTACTTTGAGCAGTGCGGCAGCACTACGCAGGATGTTGGTATGGCCCTGCCAATAACGAAGCAACACATCTCCTGTCAATGCTTCAATGCGCCGCACCCCGGTGCCAGTGCCACTTTCAGAAATTATATGAAATAACCCTATTTCACTTGTGCGACGCACATGGGTACCGCCACAGAGTTCCTTGCTGTATTCGCCGATTTCCACTACCCTAACAATATCGCCGTACTTTTCTCCAAAAAGGGCAATGGCTCCTTGCACTCGTGGATCATGGTGTTCAGCCTCAAAGACATTAACCATGATATTCTCCATAATCCTTTCATTAACCATTTGTTCTACTCTTTTTAACTCCTCTTCTGAAAGGGAGGCAAAATGAGAAAAATCAAAACGCAGCCGCTCCGGGGAAACAAGAGACCCCATTTGCTGAACATGATCCCCTAATACTGTTCTCAATGCGCTGTGCAAAAGATGTGTTGCTGTATGGTTGCGCGCAGTTCTCAAACGGCGCTGTTCATTAACCTCAGCAAAAATGAGATCCCCCTTCTGTACAGTGCCACGGCTCACAAAGCCGTGATGAATGATTATATCGCCCTCAACACTCTTCGTATCATTAATGATGATTTCACCACCAGGACCACGCAGAATCCCCTGATCACCCACTTGACCCCCGCCTTCCGGGTAAAAAGGTGTTTGATCCAGTACAATCTGAACCTGTTCACCTTCCTCAGCTTTTTCTTTTTCACTTCCACTATCAAGTATAGCCAAAATATGAGAGCGAGCTGTTAGGCTCCCATATCCTACGAACTCGGTTTTACCTCCGTGATATGCAGTACAAACACTGAAACTGTCTATTGGTACAGTTTCTACCCGAGCTGCCCTGGCCCGGGCACGTTGCTTTTCCATAGATGCCCGGAAACCATCCAGATCAACATTCATGCCCCGTTCTGCTAGTATTTCCTGGGTCAGCTCTAAAGGAAAACCAAAGGTATCATAAAGCCTAAAAGCAACCCCCCCAGGGAGGCTCTTCTCCCCAGTTTTCTCATATTTTTCCAGATGCTCCTGCAGGATCTGTAGTCCCTGCTCCAATGTATCTCCAAATCGTTCTTCCTCTAGGTAGACGATCCTTTGGATATGGCTTGACCGCTCTTTTAGTTCACGATATGGATCCCCATATAGTTCTATGGTTTTTTCAGTGAGTTTATGTAAAAAGTTTTCTCTGATGCCCAGCAACCTTCCATAGCGTACAGCCCGCCTTAGGATACGGCGCAGCACATACCCCCGTCCCTCATTAGAAGGATGTACACCATCAGCTATTAGAAATGCCACCGCTCTGGCGTGATCCGCAATTACTTTCAGGGCAGTATCACTTTTAGGATCAGCCCCATAGCTGATACCAGATGCCTTAACAGCCTCTTCGATTAAAGGAAAGATAAGATCAGTCTCAAAATTATTAGGGACACCCTGTACAACAGAGGCGATTCGCTCAAGCCCCATCCCGGTATCTATATTCCGGCGCGGAAGTTTGGATAGTTTACCATCTTCTTCACGGTTAAACTCGGTAAAAACAAGGTTCCAGACCTCCAGGTACCTGCCACACTCACATTCTACTCCACAGTCCGGGGAGCCACAGCTATACTCAGGGCCCAGGTCCACAAGGATCTCTGAACAGGGGCCACAGGGCCCAATAGGGCCTGCTTCCCAGAAATTTGTCTCATCCCCTAAAGGAACTATCCTCTCCATAGGAACACCTATTGAATTATGCCAAATTTCAACTGCCTCCTGGTCATCTCGATAGACAGTAATCCAGAGATCTTCAGGGAGCAGCCCTAATTCTTTGGTAAGAAACTCCCATGACCAAGCAATGGTCTCTTTTTTAAAGTAATCTCCAATAGAGAAGTTCCCCAGCATTTCAAAAAAAGTATGGTGTCGCGCTGTTTTTCCCACCACTTCTAAATCCTGAGTACGTAGACACTTTTGTGCAGTGGCAATGCGTGGGTGCGGAGGATCCGCTTTCCCCTGAAAATATGGTTTAAAAGGAACCATACCCGCAACTGTCAGCAGCAGAGTTGGATCATCCTTCGGGATCAGAGATGCACTTGGCAGGATCAAATGGTCATGTAAACTAAAAAAATCGAGAAATTTCTTTCTTAACTCCGCACCAGTACTCAATATTTAACACTCCCAGGTTATTGCTCATTATCAGGCTCATTATAGTATAGGATTTCAGTTATTGTCAATAAAACCAGAATCCTTAAAGTTATTATACTATCTTTTCCCACAAATAGTGTACTAGTATACGCAGAAGCCCAGCAGCAGGCACTGCAAAAATGAGGCCAAGCGGCCCTGCTAGATAACCTCCTATCAGGAGAACAAAAACCGTGGCCAGTGGGTGCAAACCCACTCTGTCTCCAAGCAAGCGGGGAGTAAGAAAACTCCCTTCGACCTGTTGGACCAAAAGAAAGATTCCCAGCATAACAAGCCCCTTCCAGCGGCTGATGGTAAGGGCAAGACCCACCACAGGTATAGCCGCCAGCACCGGGCCAAAAAACGGGATCAGGTCGGCGATTGCTGTAAAAAAACCGATCAAAACTGCAAAAGGCATATTGATTAAAGCAGCTCCTGCGCCCGTTAAAAAACCTACGATAACCGAAATGAGCAGGTGTCCCCTGAGAAACTGACTGAAAATTAAATCCCCTTCACGCATCAGAAAAAGCAGGTCATTCCTGTATTGAGGAGGAAGGAAAGCAAGAACAGACTTTTTGATATGGTCAAAATCTTTAATAATATAGTAGGCAAGAAAGGGTGCAAGAATAAAACTTGGAAGAAGGGCAACCGCCCCAACCAGCATCTGGGCAAAACCACGTATCCCCTGAAGTGCACTCCTGCGAATATTACCAACTGTCTCCTTCAAAATCTGCAGGCCTTCAGGAGGCAAATTGGTGCGTTTTAAAAGCCGGTCAATAACTTCCCGTATCTCTTCCCAGGTATCTATATAAACAGGGAGTATTTTACCAAATGCTTTGGCTTCATCGAACATAGCGGGAACAAAAAAGCCAAAAAAGATGCATACTAAGATTAATCCCGCGACATAAACAGTGAAAATTGCCCTGGATCGCTTAACCCCTCTTGTCTCAAGACTCCGGACTAAGGGGTAGATGATATACGCCATCAAAATGGCAATTCCAAAAGGAACCAATATGGAACGAATATAATAAAGGAAAACCCCTCCTGCCAATCCTATCAGACAGAGGATCACAATACGCAGGGTACGTGATTTCATGCTATTGATATCATGGCTAGCGGCGCTTCATCTCAAGCATTCCACGGGAAATCCCGCGCAAGACACGCTTAGCATTATTTCCGATCTGATGTGATTTCCCCAGCAATTTCCTGCTAGGTTTTTGGCGAGAGGTAAATATTGCCCCTAGAACTGAACCTAAGAATCCTCCTGTTATCAAACCATTAAAATAATTGCGCTTTGCCATTTTTGCACCTCTCTTTGATAGATAAATGTCAAAAAAGTTCATCACCTGTCGTGTTTAAGGCCATGAGATTGCCATCTTCGGTGATCTCATACACCTCAGATTCTCCATCGGTGCTAAATTCAACATAGCAAGACCAGCAGTAATACTGACCCGCCCCTACTTTACCGGTTTGATTACCTCGGCATATCGGACACTGCACCCTGATCACCCCTGTTTGAACCGGAAATTCCGGCAATGATAGATTCCTTTCCCCATGAAAAAACCATTTCCGGTGACATAATCATTCTGCCAGAAAGTAAATCCCCTACAACTCCTGCAGATAATTCATATCCCAAAAGTTTTCCCTCATCTGTATCGAAAAGCACATCTTTAAGAGTCCCCAAGTTTTCTCCATCCTCACTTAAAACTAGTTCTCCTCCTGTTTGGTTTACACTCCTTAATTCTGAAAGATCCCCATCCTCATCTTTAACTTTAAGAACTTCCACCCCAGAAACAGTAATAGCATCTGTACCAATACTGCTAATATCAGAAAAGGGGATGCAGTGATCACCCACTACCAGGTAGCGAATCCTCGAATCCTGGTGACTCCAGAGGATATCATCCACAACTCCAATCTCTTTTCCTGTTGCAAGACTCACCACCGGCAATCCGATAATCTCCCTGCCTTTTCGCAACTCATACCCCTTCTCCCTAATAATATCTGCGTCTTTTTTATTATTTCCTGGTAGTAAAAAAAAATGCACCCCTCAACAGAGTGCTCCCTGGATTCGCCTGTCGATAATGCCTCCTCCCAGAACAAGGTCATCCTGATAAAAAACCACCGCCTGTCCGGGAGTTACTGCCTTTTGCTTTTGGGAAAACATCACAATGATTTCTCCCTTTTCTCCAGGAGAAATAACAGCCTCAGCAGGAGAAAAAGTATACCTGATTTTTACCTGAGCTGGATAGGGTTCTAGCAAGGAATCGAGAGCAATAAGGTTTACATCACTGGCTATCAATCCAGAAACCAAAAGGTCTTCCCGCTTTCCTACCACCAAGGCGTTGCGTACAGGATCTATCTCAATAACGTATGCCGGGTATCCTAAAGCAAGCCCTAATCCACGCCTCTGGCCAATGGTATAAAAAGCAACACCTCGATGCTCGCCAACCGGATTTCCCTGAATGTCATAAATAACACCTGGTTCAGCTGTCTGAGGAGCGCTCTTCAGCAAAAAGCGGCGGTAATCATGATCAGGAATAAAACAAATCTCCTGGCTCTCCTTTTTTCCCGCTACCGGAAGTCCTGCCCGGGCAATGATTTGACGCACCTCATTCTTCTGGTAATTACCAAGAGGAAATTTAAGATAGGGAAGTGTATTTTGGCTCAGTGTATATAACACATAGCTCTGGTCCTTTTTCTTGTCAACACCTTTTTTTAACACCCAACGCCTACGCTGATCATCATAAGCCACTCGAACATAATGGCCTGTTGCCAAATAATCGGCCCCAAGTTCGCGGGCCCGCTGGAATAAAGCCCCGAACTTAATTTTCTTGTTACAGATAACACATGGATTTGGGGTACGACCAACTAGATACTCCCTGCAGAAATAATCGATTACATTTCGCTGGAAAATATCCTGTATATCACAAACATAATGTGGAATGCCCAGAAATGCAGCCACCTTGCTGGCATCCTCAACAGCAGATGTCCCACCAGACCAATGTTTCATGGTGATGCCGCAGACTTTGTATCCTTCTTCTAAAAGCAGAAAGGCAGCAGCTGAACTATCGACCCCTCCGCTCATAGCAACAAAAACCGTTTCCTGCACTTGATTCCTCCAGACATTTATCTATTCGCTCTGTTATTATTCCTCAGTCTTTCTACCACATCTGCCAGAACATCCAGAACATAATCGATATCATCGGTAGTTGTAGAACGCCCCACGGTCATCCTGATGGTTCCTTCTCCTTGCTCCTGTGACAATCCAATGGCCTCCAGGACATGAGATATTTGCGAAGAGCCAGAACTACAAGCAGAGCCAGTAGAAACAGCGATCCCCATCTGATCCAACCCCACAAGCAGGCACTCCCCTTTTATGCCGCAAAAACTGACATTAACATTATGGGGGAGCCTTTTATCCGGGTGTCCATTTATTTTTGCCTCAGGTATACGCTCCTTAATACCTCTCATTAACTGACCACTCAATTTCTTATATCTTTTACTTTCAGTAAGATGTTCCCTGGCAGCAATCTCGGCAGCCTTACCTAACCCTACAATACCAGGAAGGTTTTCCGTGCCTGGACGGTAGGACCTTTCCTGGCCTCCCCCATGAAACAGCGGTTCAAGCTGAACTCCCTCTCTAATATAAAGCGCCCCTGCTCCCTTGGGCCCATAAATCTTATGCGCTGAAATGGAAAGGAGATCAACGAACAGGTCATCTACATTTATTGAAAGATAGCCGGCTGTCTGCACTGCATCAGTGTGAAAGATGATGTTATGTTCCCGGGCAATCCTCCCGATTTCAGGAACAGGCTCAATAGTGCCGATCTCATTGTTGGCATGCATAATAGTTATTAAAATGGTATCCTGTCGAATGGCCTTTTTGACATCATCGGGATCCACAACCCCATCACTGTCTACAGGCAGAAATGTTACTTCAAATCCATTTTGGGCCAGCACATGGCAGGTATCCAGCACCGCATGGTGTTCGATGGTTGAGGTGATAATGTGTCTGCCCTTTTCCTTAAGGGCAAAGACGGTTCCCATAATGGCTAAGTTATCCGCCTCTGTGCCTCCACTTGTAAAAACAACATCCTGCTGTCCTGCCCCAAGCAGATTAGCAACCCTCTGCCGGGCAACTTCCAGGTGCTGCCCTGCTGCACGGCCATAAAAATGTAAACTGGAGGGATTGCCAAAATGCATCTCCAGCACCTTGAGCATCTCTTGTAAAACAACGGGATGAACAGGAGTTGTAGCTGCGTGATCAAGGTAAACCTGTCTTCTTGTTGCCATTACCCCATCCCCCTTATGAAATAGAAGTCATGTTTGATACAACCACTAACTATTTTATGTTTCTTTCTTTTGTAATGATTCAAGATATGCTTTAATCTTCTTTTCCCTCCCAGACTCTGACGGCTCATAGTACCTGCGCCCCCTCAAAGGATCCGGCAGGTACTGCTGGGAAACATAGTTTCCTTTATAATTGTGGGGATAGAGATAACCCTCACCAGACCCTAATTTCTTGGCCCCAGAATAACTAGCATCCCGTAAGTGTTTTGGTACCTCCCCAATTGCCCCTTTTTCCAGATCCTGCAATGCCCGTCCGATCCCTTTGCAGACACTGTTGCTCTTGGGAGCACAAGCCACATAAAGTGCCGCCTCTGCAAGGAGCAGTCTCCCTTCAGGCATCCCAATGTGTTCCACCCCCCGGGCCGCGGCCTCTGCCACTACCAGTGCCATGGGATCCGCAAGCCCGACATCCTCAGCAGCATGTATAACGATTCTCCTGGCGATGAAACGGGGATCCTCTCCCGCCTTCAACATGCGTGCCAGCCAGTGCAGTACCGCATCTGGATCAGAGCCCCGCATAGACTTAATGAAAGCGGAGACGACATCATAATGATTATCTCCTTCCCGGTCATAGACAACAGGAGCATGCTGTACCGCATCTGCGGCTTTCTCCAAATCAATGTGGATTACCCCATCTGGCCCTGGAGGTGTGAGGTGTACTGCCATCTCTAAAGCATTGAGTAAAAAACGCGCATCCCCTCCCGAAAGGCGAATCCAGTGCTCCCTTGCCTCAGGGTCAACATCTATCTGCAGTTTTCCCAGGCCGCGTTCAGGATCAGAAAGGGCACGCTCTAAAACCTTATACAGGTTCTCTGGTTTTAGGGGGTAAAAGGGAAGAACCCGTGTCCGTGACAATAAGGGTGAATTAACTGAAAAATAGGGATTTTCCGTTGTCGCACCAATTAAAATTACAACACCCTGTTCAACCGCCGGCAGGAGCACATCCTGCTGTGCCTTGTTAAAGCGGTGAATCTCATCAATAAAAAGTATTGTTTTTTGGTTATAAAATTTTAAACGATCCCGCGCATCCTGCAGCACCTTACGCAGTTCCCCAACTCCAGTGCTGGTAGCATCAATCTGAACAAATGTCCCTTTACAAGAGCGCGCAATGATCCTCGCTAGTGTAGTTTTACCAGTCCCAGGAGGGCCATAAAAGATCGCGGAAAAAGGATTATCCGCCTTCAAAGCTGTGTGAAACAGCTGGCCAGGAGCAACTAGGTGTTCCTGGCCAGCAAAATCCTCTAAGCTATCTGGCCGCAACCTATATGCAAGGGGCCCCTCCTCCTCAAGAGCCTTCTTCTGGGCATAATCAAATAGATCCACCAGAAAACACCCTCTTTTTCACTTCCTATCAACTGTTCACAGCTCAAGTCAAATGCTGTTCAATAAAGCGAACCAAATCTTGTTTTGGGCGAAATCCAACAAGCCTGGCAACCTCATTGCCATCCTGGAATAGAATCATGGTGGGAATGCTCATTATCTCGAACTTTTCTGAAGTTTCACGATTTTCGTCCACATTAACCTTTGCTATCTGCAGCCGTTGTCCATAATCCTGTGCAATCTCTTCTAGAACCGGTGCAAGCATCTTACAAGGGCCACACCAACTGGCCCAAAACTCTACAAGCACTGGAAGTTTTGCATCTTTCAAGCGATTAGTAAAATCCTGATCAGTCAAAGCAATAATTTTTTGACCCATCTTCTAGCCTCCTCCTGGCTTTTCCTACAGGATATAATTATCCCAATGTCCCTGTCAAGAGCCCAAGAGTTATAATGCTTTATTGCCTTATTTTAAGACGAACCTGTTTATTTACCGTCAGTCCATTATTGCTGCTAGACTATCTTTTTCCAATCCCCAACTTCCCACATCTGTTCCCACTTCCCACTTTAATACTCCTGTACCTGAAAAACTGTCATACTAACAACCAACTGGTTCCTCTTCCGGAGGAGAGTCAGGAGGGGTTATCTCTGGTCGCTCGCTTCCTGGGTGAAGAGGAGCAGGTGTTGGCTGTGGTATTTCTAATGGACTCATATCAGGATGAGGAATACGAAAGTTAACCACATTCATCACCTCCCTGAGGGTCGAATTTGCTTAATCTTGACCAATGACAGAATCAATTCCATATTTCTCAAAGTGTTCCCGGAAATGCCTGATCACCTTCGATGAAACACCAGTTTTCGCTGCTATTTCTTCATCGGTTTTACCATCTTCAAGCTGATCAAGAAAAGTGTCAAAATCGATTCCTACATCTTCTACCATCGCCTTCAAACTAGGTTGCACACTCCAAGGAGGACCTAATCCATACATTTTCCTGCACCGCTTTCATTTTTTGTAGTTGATTTGCTTTAGTTTAACTATATAATAATGTGTGGAGTAATACGTTTTCCTATTCACATTCTTCAACTCTAACACAAGCAACTCTAACACAAACAGCCAGGAAGGCTGTGTAGGCTCCTGGAGGAGTAGCCACCTTTAATGTCGAATAACTTGTTATTTTGGGAAAGGAGAAAGACAATTGAAAAATTACCTCCAATTAACCCGGCACACCGGCAACACAACCCTATTTTTAGCGGTAGAAATGTCCCTGGTTTCTATCCTGCGAGGAGTTCCCCTCCACATCCATGCAGAAGGACTTCGTGGTACCGGGAAAACAACTATTATGCGCTCGGTCAAGCAAATTTTACCAAAAATTACTAGGATCAAAGGATGCCTCTATAATTGCGACCCAAAGAAACCACATTGCCCTCAACATGCAAAACTAACACCAGAAAAAATCGCCGAAATCGGTACTGAAGAAATCCCAATACCCTTCTTAGAAATATCTCATTCAGCAAAAATCGGTACTGTGGCAGGAACAATTGACCTTAGCAAACTTACCAACCCTACACAACCAGAAGCTGCACTCCTACCTGGCATCATACCTCAAGCGCACCGTGGCATCATCTTTGTGGACGAAATTAACAGGCTGGCAGATACTTCTCCAGAAATCACCGACGTTCTGTTGGATGCTATGGGTACTAAACCTGGTCGCGTCCAAATAGAAGAAACAGGGCTTCCATTAGTTGAAGTTCCCGTTTCAGTCTCTGTTTGGGCAGCCTCAAATCCAGATGAGGAGCCAGGACCCCTGTCTGAAATACGGAGACAGCTTTCTGACCGTTTTGACCTAGTGATTCCCATGGGCAGGCCCTCTACACCTGAAGAAGTTGTAGATATTCTGACAACTGATGAGCCCATGAAAAGTGATGACCGCGACCTCTCTACACAGGAGCGAAGCCGTCTGGAACAGCTGAAAAATAGCATCGAAAATACTGCATTGCATTGTGAACTGGAGATGCCTGATTATCTGACGAATTTTCTGGCTAATCTCTACATTAATTACAACATCGAAAGTTTAAGGGCACTGGAAGCCATCCGACAGGCTGCCATACTACACGCCTCTTTGAGAAAGAGAAACCAGGTAATGATCAGCGACATTATAACAGTACTTCCTCTTGCTCTTTATCATCGCGTGAGCCCTGCTACTCTTACTGAAATAATGAATACAGTCAACAACAACCGGATGATCGAAAACAACAAAACAAATGGATCCGGGCTGAGCTTGCCCAAGTTTTTTCAGCAGAAACAGAAGGAACCCCAGCAGTTTATTGAGTCCGCACCTCCAGAAAAGGCTCGGTCACTACGCGATCTTCCGGAAAACGGATTGATTAAAAAAGAAACGGAATTTTAACTAATGATAAGAGAAGTGGTTTCATGTCCGCACCGATTATAGAAAAACTAACCCCAAAACAGCTTGAAGAGCTAACAACCCTTATATCTGCCAGCCTGGCCCAAAAACAAGGGTTCCGGATCGGTGAATCCACCGTTGTCAGCCATTACCTGCACAGCGTCAATCCGCTTCACCCAGAAGAAATCCGGATCCTTATCAACAGAGATGTGGGTCAGTCTTTGGCACATAAAAAAAGCCCTGGCCAGGTAATCCATATTGATGTATACCATGAGCCTGCACTTATCAAAACACGGCCACTGGTCTTGGCACTTGCACAAACTGTAAGGGCTTACCTGAACTATCGCTATAAAAATAAAGATATTGAACCACTCTTGCGCTCTTTTTACGACCAAATATCTATTAGAACTGGGGAAGGAATAGAGAGCCTGAAAGAATCATTGAGCCACCATAAAGCTCAAACCACAGATCCTCAAGAAAAAGACTTAAAAAAGAAAAGCCATGTCCATCTTCTGTTGGACGATCTTGCACCACAGCACTATGCCATAATCCCCTGCTTGGTGGACGCCATTGAAACAGAGCTCGCCAACCAGAAAATCGAGATCAGAAAGGTGGAAAGCATTTTTCATGTAGAAAAACAAGACCAGGTGGATCAGCTCAGTTTTTTCGGTCTGGAGCCAGAACAATATAAACTTTGGAATATGGCTATGTCCCTTTCCACAATCTTAGGCGGCCCTGACGATGTTATTGAATTTCTTCAGACCTTTCAACCAGGGCCCTTTCGCCGCAAACAGCCCCTTTCCAACCTACGTAACCGTAACGGTAATTTACGAGGGCTGATTCTCAATATTGCTGAAGCTGGTATTATCAAGAGAGGTTGGTTTGCAGATACCCTTACCAAAGAAGGACAAGATCTTTTGAATTTTATGCTCCAACACCATCACGAACTGGAAGCACAGCTGCGCAGAATGATCCGTAAGCTCCCGATTCCTCGGGGTAAGTATCGTTCCATTAGAAATACCCAACTCAAAAATAGACAGAAACATTATACCTATATTAGTAAAACAACTACCCCCATGAAGGACTCTTGGCTCGGGAGTATCGCTATACCGGAAACACTCATAGCTGCCGCAAAAAATAAGATTCTGGAAAAGCGCCCTGTGTTCAGGATCACCAGAGAGGATATCCGGGTACACAATCAGGAAATTTCCCAACCTGTGGACATGTGCCTGGTGCTGGATGGGAGTGCCAGTATGGTGGGGCCAAAAATGAAGGCGGTCAGATACCTGGCTGAGCATCTTTTTTTGGTAACCCGGGATAAAATAGCGGTGGTGGTGTTTCAGGGACGTCAAGCCCGGGTGGCTGTTCCCTTTACAAGAAATTATTCCCGCTTGAAAGCGGGGTTAAAATCCATCCAACCACAAGGGTTAACTCCCCTTGCAGATGGGATCTTAAAATCTATCAAGTTAATTAAAAATCGGCAGGTGCGCAATCCACTGTTAATCTTAATCACAGACGGAATCCCCACTACGGGCAAGTGGACAATCAACCCTCAGCAGGACGCTCTCCAGGCAGCAGAGATGATTAAAGAAACCCGCGCAAAGCTGATCTGCATCGGGGTGGCCTCCAACCAAGAATTCCTTGAAAAACTGGCAGATGTGGCTGAAGGAAATGTTTATATCCTAGACAATCTGGATGATCACGCAACTTTAATTGAAATTGTCCACAAAGAAAGAAAATCTTATAAGTATTAAGCCTTCTTTCGCTGTTCTAAGATAACCCATAAAACAGAAATATCTGCGGGTGTAACCCCTGGAATACGGGATGCCTGCCCAAGGGTGCGAGGACGCACCTTTTTTAATTTTTCCTGTGCCTCTCTGGATAACCCTCGCAACTGATCATAATCAATATCATCAGGGATCCGCTTGTTCTCCAGCTTCTCCATACGGGCAACATGGGCCTCCTGCTTTTGTAGATACCCGGCGTATTTAATTTGAATTTCCAATTCCTCCGCAACTTCAGGTGGAACATCCCTTTCTTGACCAGCTAAAACAATAAGATCAGAATAGGTAATTTCCGGACGTTTGAGAATTTCTTCAAGACTCATACCACCTTTGAGCGGAGCACTTCCCTTTGCAGCAAGATATTCCTGCACTGCTGAAGAAGGTGTTACTTTTGTTTCCCGCAGCCAGGCCCTCTCTTCTTCCATTATTCTGATCTTTTCTGAAAAAATGCGGTAGCGCTCTTCAGATACCAGACCTACCCGTTTGCCAGTTTCAGTTAAGCGCAGGTCAGCATTATCCTGCCGCAATAATAGCCTGTATTCTGCGCGGGAGGTCAGGATGCGATAAGGCTCCCGAATACCTTTAGTGATTAGATCGTCAATAAGCACCCCAATATACGCCTCGGACCTTTTTAATACTAATGGCTCGCGTTCATGAACATAAAGAGCGGCATTGATACCGGCCAATATTCCCTGAGCTGCGGCTTCTTCGTAACCAGAGGTTCCATTGATCTGGCCTGCCGTAAAAAAGCCCTTGATTTCTTTAGTCTGTAAAGTAGATTCTAATTGCGCAGGTACCAATGCATCATATTCAATACCATAACCGGCACGGATAATGTGAACATCTTCCATACCAGGTATGGTACGCAAAACAGCCAGTTGTACATCCTCAGGTAGGCTTGTATACATCCCCTGGACATAGTATTCATCTGTGTTCCAGCCCTCGGGTTCTAGGAAAATCTGATGGCGGCGCCGTGCCGGAAAATTTACCACCTTATCCTCAAAACAAGGACAGTAGCGTGGTCCTATGCTTTGAAGATTTCCAGAGAAAAGAGGTGATTTTTCCAGGTTCTCCCGGACAATGGCATGTGTCTCTTCATTACTGTAAGTTAGCCAGCAGGGCAACTGTGGCCTTTGTTCCCGTTGTGAAAGATAGGAGAAAAA
>JBASML010000168.1:0-7814 GCA_049656845.1 Syntrophaceticus sp. | reverse complement strand
ATTGGTATGCTCACCGACCTGGTTCTCTTGACCATGGTATTACAGTACCCCTTTACTATCTTAAGGAGGCTGGGGTCGATGCATCCATTGTTGCATTTGGGATGTGCTTATTGCCACTAAAAAAGCTATACAGGTTTGGACAGGCCATGGGAAGGGTTCTGGAGCGTTACCCTAAGCGTATTGCCCTTATCGCCAGTGGTGATCTTTCTCATCGCCTTAAGCATGGAGCTCCCGCAGGTTACAATCCCCGCGGCCGAGAATTTGATCAGCTGATCAAAGAATCACTGGAGAAAATGGATGTGGACAGGCTTCTCAACATTTCAGATGACCTGGCTGAGGATGCTGGGGAGTGCGGGTTGCGGCCTATTATAATTATGTTGGGAGCTCTTAAGGGTTATCAGGTAGAACCGAAAATCTATTCCTATGAGGGCCCCTTTGGTGTCGGCTACATGGTGGCGGGGTTTAGGATCAGCAATAAAGCAGAAACAGGAAAAGAAGAAAGAGGAAAAGAGGGAACAGCTTACGTTCAGCTTGCCCGCAGCAGTTTGGAACACTATCTGCGTACAGGTGAGATATTGCCTCTACCGGATCCTGTACCTGAAGGGATGGAAGGGAAGGCGGGGGTTTTTGTCTCCTTGAAGAAAAATGGGCAGCTGCGTGGGTGCATCGGGACAATTGAGCCTTACCGCGAAAACGTAGCCTCTGAAATCATTTACAATGCGGTTGCTGCTGGTGTAGAGGATCCACGCTTTTGGCCGGTGGAGTTGGATGAACTTCCTGAGATTGAATTCTCTGTTGATGTCTTAACCACCCCAGAACCGGTTGAGTCAATAGATGATCTGGATCCAAAGCGCTACGGGATCATTGTCAAAAGCGGTAGGAAAACAGGACTGTTGCTCCCGGATCTAGAAGGTGTGGATACTGTAAAACAACAGATCTCAATCGCCTGCCAGAAGGCGGGTATCTCTCCTGGTGAAAAGATAGAGCTTTTCCGCTTTGAAGTGATTCGCTACGAGTAGGAGGTTTTTTTAGTGCAAGAAGCAATGTATTATGAACAATTAGATGAGCAGTTGGTTCGGTGTCATCTCTGTCCCCATAACTGTAAGATTAAACCGGGACGGCTGGGTATTTGCCGCGCCCGTGAGAACAGAGACGGGGTTCTTTATTCCCTAAATTATGGCCAGATTACATCCTGGAATGTTGATCCCATCGAAAAAAAGCCCCTCTACCACTATTACCCGGGAAGGAATATTTTTTCTGTGGGAACATTTGGCTGCAATTTTCATTGTGGCTTTTGCCAAAACTGGGAGATTGCCCATGGAGAATCCCCCGTTACCAGGGAGATAACAACTGATGCACTGGTGGAGATTGCCCTGGAGGCCGAAAATAAATCCGGGTCCATTGGAATTGCCTATACCTATTCTGAACCAATGATCTGGTATGAATTTGTTTATGACACAGCAAAAACTGCCCACCAAAAGGGCCTGAAAAACGTTCTGGTCACCAATGGTTTTGTGCAAAAAGAGCCGCTTCAGGAGCTGCTTCCCTTTGTGGATGCCATGAACATCGATGTTAAGTCCTTTACAGATGACTTTTATCGGAAGACGTGTGGTGGGAGGCTGGAACCGGTACTCAAAACTGTGGAATTGGCCCAGAAGTCATGCCATGTGGAGCTTACCAATCTTGTGGTGCCGGGGATGAATGACAGTGATCAGGAGATTACAGATCTTGTGGATTGGATTGCTTCTCTTGATCCCGGGATCCCTTTGCATTTTTCTCGCTACTTTCCGTGCTACCAGTTCGACAAACCCCCAACCCCGTTGGAAACCCTGGCCAGAGTATTGGAGATAGCCCGCAAGAAGCTCAAATATGTCTATATCGGTAATGCCTGGGAAATGAATGAAAATGACACCTTCTGTCCAAGATGTGGAAATCTTTTGATAAAGCGGTTCGGCTATGGGGTGGATATTAAGGGACTTGAAGGTAACAAATGCCTAAACTGTGGGCATGAGACAAGGGTTGTGGTTGGTAATTAATGGTTAGAATAGTGGTTAGTCGTTAGTGATTGGTCATAGTAGTTGAAGTAGTTGGTGGTTTGTGATTTATAAGAGTAGTTCGGTCAAGCTTGCTTGCTTTAATATTCTGGTATTTCTTCATGGTTTGTGATCTATAAGAATATATGAATATTTCGGTCAAGACATGGGTAACACAAATGGTTCAATACATAGGTAACACATCTGTAAGCATTCCATTATCATTTTAGATGAAATTATCCACAGGGGACTCATCTTATGCCTTAAGAGGAGGCAGATGTTTTGGGCCGAAAAATCGAATCTTTAACCCATGTCTTGATTTGTTTGCTTATGGAAAAAGAGTTTTTCTGTTTTTTCACCCTAATCTCCCTCCTTTGCCTCATCGCTTTATTCTGTGTTGCCAGCGTAATTAATGATCAAAATATTGTTTCCTGGGTATTGCATAAATATGCATTAGAACGTATAATAATCAAAATATGTTATGAGCAATAGGAAACTTTGCTTTTATTATAAGGTTTTATAAAGTTGAAACAGCGTGACATCTTGATTTTATGCATAATTAATTGTTAGCAGGAATTTAAATAAATAATAGGAGAGACAGATATGGCTTTAAGTGTGGGGATTATAGGCGCAACTGGGTATGTGGGTGAAGAACTGGTTAGAATTCTCTGCAGGCACCCGGAGGTAACTGAAATAATAACAGCCTCACGGGATTTTGCAGGGTTGACCCTGGACCAGGTTTTTCCCTACCTGCGGGGGTATGCAGAACCGGAGATACTTGGCATGGACAGGGTTCCAGAACTGACAGATCGTTCTGATGTGGTGTTTTTGGCACTGCCCCATGGGGTTTCAGCATCTGTAGCCCGGGCTGTGCTGGAGCAGGGGAAAAAGGTGATCGATATGGCCGCGGATTTTCGGCTTCCAGAGGTTGGGCTCTATGAAAAGTGGTATAATGCGCCTCATGGGGCGCCGGAACTGCTGGCTGAGACTGTTTATGGCCTTCCGGAGCTTTTTCGTCAAGAAATAAGCAAGGCAAGACTGGTAGCCAACCCGGGTTGTTATCCTACCAGTGCCCTGCTTGCCCTGGCGCCGCTGCTTAAAAACAAACTTGTTGATCTGGAGTCTCTAATTATCGATTCTAAGTCTGGGGTATCTGGTGCTGGAAGAGCCCTTACTCTGGGCAGCCATTTTTGCGAATGTGAAGGGAACACAAAGGCCTATGGGGTAGGGACACACCGGCATACCCCGGAGATCGCCTACTATGCCGGGGTTCTGGCGGAGGGCACAGTTGATCTTGTGTTCACACCGCACCTGATTCCGGTGGCCCGGGGAATTTTAAGTACAGTTTATGCAAGACTCGACAGTTCTTCATTGGACAGCAGTGGACTGCGCCAGATCTACCAGGATTATTATGCTAAAGAGGAATTTGTACAGGTCGCCCAGGAAGGGGAACTGCCGGAAACTAAATGGGTGCGGGGAACCAACAGGTGTTTTCTCGGTGTCACTGCAAATGAAGGAAAAGCAGTAATTGTATCAGTAATCGACAACCTGGTTAAGGGGGCAGCAGGCCAGGCTGTACAGAATATGAATCTGTTATTTGGCTTGCCGGAGAATGCCGGGTTAAAACAGCCGGGAATTTATCCTTGATTTTATCAGCCCAAAAGGTTTACATAACATGTTTTTCACGATTCCTCGCTTGGGAAAGACCATAGGGTTTAAATATATGGTTAATTACCAAAGAATGCTTAAATTACGATTCCCGCCGGAAAAGCCACCTTTGAAAGGAGTTTAAAGGCGGGAAGATTGGCGGTCATTATCAAACTAAAGAAATAGGTAAAAGCTTTTGGTTAGAAGATAGATAGCTGCTCAAAATATATGGGGTGGGGGCCTCAACCTTTGTTGGGGAAGGAGATTAAGCCAGTTCCTTTGATGAAGCAGATTCCATGACTTGAGCTCTGGGAGTATGCAATCATTTTAACGAATAACAGGAAGGAGGTGCCTGTGTTCACGGCAGTTTATTTGGCTGCCCCTTTCGACAGAAAGGCCGGATAATCCGGGGAACCCAGGAGTCAATTTGTCACAACAGTTAAACTACAAGGAAATAAGGGGCGGAGTAACCGCTGCGAAGGGTTTTTTAGCAGCAGGATTTGCAGCAGGGGTGCGTAAAAAAGGGCGGCGGGATATTGCTGTTCTTTACTCAGAAACACCTTCGACCGCAGCTGCCCTTTACACGCAAAATCAGGTAAAGGCTGCTCCGGTATTGGTAACACAGGAACACCTGGCCGGGGGATTGGCACAGGCAATTATAGTGAACAGTGGGATCGCCAATGCCTGTACCGGGAAGCAAGGGCTTATGGATGCCAGGAAAATTGCTGAACTAACCGGCAGCACTCTTAAGATTCCTGTAGAGCATGTGGTTGTGGCTTCTACAGGGGTAATCGGGGAGTATCTGCCTATGGACAAAATGGAATATGGGATTAAAGAGGCAGCAACACTTCTTTCCACAGATGGTGGGGCAAATGCTGCGGAGGCGATACTGACAACTGATACCATCACTAAGGAATGTGCTGTAAGGTTTGTTTTGGGTGGGAAAGAGGTGGTGATTGGGGGTATGGCCAAGGGATCCGGGATGATTCACCCTAATATGGCTACAATGCTCGCCTTTTTAACCACTGATGCCTGTGTTGAGCTGCAGGCACTAGATCATGCACTGCGCTGGGCTGCTGACCGTTCTTTTAATGCCATTACTGTGGATGGAGATACCAGTACCAATGACATGGTGGTGGTTCTAGCCAATGGCCAGGCGAACAACACCCCCTTATCAGAATCTGATTCAGAGTTTGTTCTTTTCCGGGAAGCTCTTCTGGTTGTTTGTACCGAGTTGGCCAAGATGATTGCCCGGGATGGGGAAGGGGCATCCAAATTCCTGGAGGTTAGGGTGAAGGGAGCGGTCTGTGAAGAGGATGCACGCACTATAGCTCGTGCTGTTGCTACTTCCAGCCTTGTCAAGACAGCTGTTTACGGCGAAGATGCCAATTGGGGCCGCGTGCTTTCAGCTGCAGGTGCTAGTGGGGTTGTCTTTGACCCAGACCTGGTGGATGTCTATTTAGGAGATCTCATGGTTGCTGCTGAAGGTAAAGGGATTTCCTTTGATGAGGAGCTTGCCAGTGACATCTTAGGAAAGCGGGAAGTAGTCATTACAGTAGACCTGCATAAAGGCAGTGCTCTGGGAATAGCATGGGGTTGTGACCTTACTTTTGATTATATAAAGATTAATGCCGATTACCGTACCTGAGGGGAGGGAAAAGTGTGGTTTTAACGGCTTTGGAAAAGGCTTCGATACTCGTTGAGGCTCTGCCTTATATCAGAAAGTTTTCCGGCCAGACCGTGGTCATTAAGTACGGCGGCAGGGCGATGATCAGCGAGGAGTTGGAGCGTGGAGTGATGACCGACTGTATTTTGTTGAAGCTGGTCGGTATCCATCCGGTAATTGTCCATGGTGGAGGAAAAGCCATTGATGCCATGCTGGCGCGACTAGGCAAAGATACGCGTTTTGTGCACGGTCAGCGGATTACCGATGAGGAGACCATGGAGGTTGTGGAGATGGTGCTGGCCGGGAAAGTGAACAAGGAGATCGTGACACTGATCAACCAACTGGGGGGAAAGGGTATTGGGCTCTGCGGGAAAGACGCCGGATTAATTACAGCACGCCAAAAGGTACTTCCCACTTCAGTTGAGGATAGAGAAGACCTGGGACATGTGGGGGAAGTGGAAAAGGTAAATCCTGAAATAATCCAAACTATAAAGGATGAGGGCTACATCCCGGTTATTGCTCCCACTGGGGTAGGAAGGGATGGCAAGAGTTATAATATTAATGCCGATTATGTGGCAGGTGCAGTGGCAGCAGCATTAAAGGCCAATAAACTGGTGCTGCTCACTGATGTTGAGGGGATCTTTATGGACCGGGATGATCCCTCGAGCCTCCTTTCGGTGATCAAGGCGGCAGATGTTCCTGATTTGATCGCTAAGGGAGTGATTGCCGGGGGGATGATCCCCAAGGTGGAGTGCTGTGTCTATGCCCTCAAGAACGGGGTGGGTCGCACCCACATTATCGATGGACGGATCCTGCACTCTATCCTGCTAGAGGTCTTTACAGATGAAGGGGTCGGCACAATGGTAGAAAACTAAACACCAACTATCAACCACTAACAGGAGGGGGAGAAGATTGACAGGTGATCAAATAAAGGAAATGGGGAAGAGATACCTGATGCAAAATTATGCTCAACTTCCCCTGGTGATCGCCAGGGGGGACGGGGTGAGGGTCTGGGATGATGAGGGTAAATGCTACCTTGACTTTGTAGGGGGCATTGCTGTCAACGCTGTTGGGCACTGTCACCCCAGAGTTGTGGCAGCGATCAGAGAGCAGTCTGAGCAGTTGATCCACTGCTCTAACCTTTACTGGTTCGAGCCCCCTGTGGTTTTAGCTCAACAGTTGGCAGCTCTAAGCGGCCTAGACCGTGTTTTCTTCTGCAACAGCGGTGCTGAGGCCAATGAGGCGGCGATCAAACTCGCCCGCAAGTATGCCTATGATCACGGTAGGGAGAACCCGGAGATTATTGCTTTTACAAAATCCTTTCACGGCAGGACACTGGGGACACTGGCAGCAACCGGCCAAGAGAAGTTCTCCCGTGGATTTACCCCTCTGCCAGAAGGGTTTCGCCATATTCCCTTCAATGATGCAGCGGAGCTGAAAAAGGCTGTAGGGCCACAAACAGCAGCTGTTTTGATGGAGCCGCTGCAGGGTGAGGGTGGCGTCTATCCTGCCTCCCAGAAACTGATGGAAACCCTGGCTGAACTGCGGCGTGAAGAAGGGATTTTACTCATCTTTGATGAGGTGCAGTGCGGCCTGGGGCGTACCGGAAAAGCCTTTGCTTACGAGCACTACGGGGTGAAGCCCGATATCCTTACCCTTGCTAAGGCCCTGGGGGGAGGTCTGCCTATCGGTGCTGCGGTGGCCAGGGAAGAGGTAGCTGAGGTTTTCCAGCCCGGTACCCATGGTTCTACCTTTGGTGGGAACCCGGTGGCTTGTGCGGCAGCCAGGGCAGTTCTCCAGGTGCTCCAGGAAGAGGGGCTTGTGGAGCAGGCAGCAAACACCGGAGAGTATATGAAAGCAAGCCTGAAAACTCTACAAAAGAAGTATCCATTGATCAAAGAGGTGCGGGGAATTGGACTCTTGCTGGGAATGGAGCTTGACCGGCCTGGGCAGGATCTGGTACTTCTCTGCCAGGAGCGGGGTCTCTTGATCAACTGCACCGCGGAGAGGGTAATCCGTTTCCTGCCTCCATTGATCACAACCCGAGATGAGGTTGACCAGGCACTGGGTATCCTGGATGAGGCTCTACAGGTGTTTCAGGAGAGGAATTAGTGGCCATTTTAACCCTGGTGTTTTATTCCAGAACAATCTCCGATCACTTAGTGTTTGCGGTTATGCCCTGCCAGACACACTAAAAATGCCAGTTTGGGTTTGAAAGCTATAATCTGTGGGGTCATTCATGGCAAGGCAAACAATGTTTTATGTAGCTAAATGTTGATGTTCATAAATAAGAATAGCGAAACAGAGTTAACTAGAGATGTATGGGCTGTCAAAAATTTTATTAGTGGAACCAACGATATTTTAAAAAATGTGGGGAGATGTAAAAAATGTCTGGCGCATACCTGGATAAGAGTTTAAAAGGACGGGATTTTCTAACGATTTCGGATTTCACCGCTGAGGAGATTCGG
>JBASML010000167.1:0-4482 GCA_049656845.1 Syntrophaceticus sp. | reverse complement strand
GTATCATAGCAAACTAGATTGACTTCTTCTGCTTTTTGTATGATCCCAAGCTGTGTGAAAGGGCAGTCGATTTCAGATTCCTTTTCCGATAAGAAACTGTTATACATACGGATAATACAAGAGGCATCTCTGTAAAAGGTTTTTTCGGATCTAGCTGAAAAGCTAGGGTATTTTTGGGCATTATTACATATTATCTTGCCAAGCTGCTTAATATCAAAGCTCCACAGGTTGCACTTATTAAAAGCAAATGACCAGCTCACTGCCTCAAGAGGTGGCACAAAGAGCTGCCAGTGCAACAGCCACAAAGAAGCAACATCCTCGAGAAAAGGATCCCAACCGTCATCACTTAGGAGTTTTTTCCCTAACTCTGTTGGCACCATTTCCCTATTGCTATCCTCTTCAATAAGCTTAAAAGCCTGACACCAGTAACGAATAGACCTTACCATGTTTTTCCCAACGCCCAATCTCTCTATCGCATCAGGCGCTTTAAAAATATTTCCATCCACCGTTACAGCATCGTATCCCTTTTTCAACCACCCATATCTAGGAGTAAATGTCTCATGCCTTCCTAACCCACCCTGGGCTATGTGGTTTTCATGTTTTAGAACTTCGGTTTGCATATTTACCATGTCCATTCCTTTACAATTAGAATTGGTAGTAAACTACATAAACGCAATAACCTTCCCTGAGAGTACATATATAAGCGACTATCTAAAAAAGCTACAACCGGACTAAGAGTTGCAGCAATCAAATATCTTGTATTTCTATATTTTAAGAAGATATTCTAACTCTCTTTTAATATTATATTTTATTTCTTTATAGCGAGACGTAAGTATATATTCATATTGTTCTTGTTGTTTTTGATTTTGATCTTGAGCACTTGTTGTTGCAATCGGATCCACAAAAAATTCTGTTGTAATGTAATGGTCCCCATGAGCATATTCAGATATGTATTGTAAGTATTCTTTTGGTGATTTATCTCTTATTACTTTATTAGCAACTGAAGTAATATAAGTTCTATTTAGTGGGCTATTTAATATATGTCTATTATCACTCCTTATTTCTCGGGAAGATTCACCTATTGTAGTTGCACCACCCAGCGGATAAATATGATGATCTACTATCTCAAGGGGGTATGTTTTACCCTTATATACAAAATCTTTTTTTACAGCAATATCCCATGTATTTAATCTAAGTTCATATGAAGGTAAAAAGTCCTTAGGTTGTTTACTTAATATATATTGTAAAATTCCGTTACGTATTGCAGAAGTTACAGGGTGTTCATCATCTTTCAATAATAAAGTATTTAAATCAGAATACCCTATGGCATTTAAAAGAGAATCTTCAAAAGATTTGAATTTGTTTTCGCCTCCTTTTAGCCATTTATATAAGTTTTTTATGTCTCTAATACATCTTTCATTTTGCCTTTCTCTATAAGCGCCCCCGAAAAGCGAGCACCAATACCAATATTCTATTTTCGCAATAGATGACTTATTAGCCCAGATCTCATCATCCCTCAAAGCATAAGTGACCGGTAATATCATTAGCTCATATGGTAATTCATTTATATAAACTATACCACATCGAAATTGCAAAAAGGCACAGGCTCTTTTTAAAGCTTCAATCACAGTATCAGTATTCTGATTAATTTGTTTGTCATTTAGCTCAAGCTGCTTATTCTTTCTAATATGTTCGCCTGTAATAGCTTCAACATCTCCATATTTGCAATGACAAAAAATTGATAATAAATTTAAGTATTGGTTTTTTATTATTCTACAAGGTTTATTATCATCTATGGTTTGCATATATTTAACATTCCACTTATCGGGTACAGGTGAGATTATGCCGTCATATAAAGCGTTCATGTTCTGTTTCTGTAAATCTACCTCAAGTGTCTCTACAATTCTTTGGGTTAATGAGGGGAGACTGCGATCACGAGCAGCTTTGGCAACAATCAAATCATAGACATCAAGAGGAGTGCCTCCTCTATTTATATTTTCGAATATAGACGTTGCCCTGCTTATTTCATCTGATGGCAATTCTATGATATGAATTTCTTGTCCTAGTAGACCATCAAGATAGTTGATCATATTTTGACTCCACTTTGCTGATAATTTTGACCATGCAAAGTTTAACTGCTCTTCGTCGTTCTTACTTATTAGTTGATTGATATTAGGTTCAATATCTTCTAATAACTCAACTATATCCTTTTTCCCATCAGCCACATCTGCTTTAAGTTCACTAACCCTTTCATTAGCTATGTTTTCAATAACACGTTCATGCAGCTTGTAACTATAGGGAGACTTAGGATTATAAAGAGTATATAATGGCACTAAATATTCATCACTTGCATGCTTTGCAATTTTAAGTATTTTTCGATTGATATCTAACGGATCACCCTTGTCATCCCTAGGACAATATCCAGGATTATACCATTGTTCTGTTTTTGTTTTATATATTCGTTTGCACTCGATAAAGTCAATTATTTGTTCTGGCTCATATTTGTTACCTTTAAAACGCAAGTTTCTCCAACCGAATAAGTCCTCTTCGTCGTTAAGTGGCTTTACTCTTAGAAACCATCTTAACCTTAGATTACGATAAAGATGGTCAAAAATTTCTTTCCAGTTTGCCGATTCTAAAAAGAAATCCGAAAAAATACTTTTTAAACTAGATATACGTTGTTGGCCATCGAGAAGGTACGAACACTCATCCTTTGGCTGAATTTGTTTTCGTGGAAAACAGAGTTCTTTTGCTGCAAAATCGTCTTTTTCTCCCTGTAACAACAAGAGACTACCAATTGGCAAAGATACTAAAACTGAAGATAATAATCTTTTTTGATCAGACTCTTTCCATTCAAAATCTCTTTGAAAATCAGGAAGAACAAGTTTCTTTTCATCGTTAGCTTTGAAAATGTCAATTATTTTCATGACATCATTTCTCCCCTCCATATGCAATATACAGGTTTCTCTTTTCTTATCATTATTTGATATTCTTTGTACTATTTCCTGCTAGTTGGTATTTTTAACAGCCTACAATCTCCCGTCACGTCCATTTTATGGTGTAAATTCTCCTCAGACTTAGTTATTACATCCTAGTCTTTTACTCAATTAATAATAACAAACTACTGTGACAGCATTGTGTCACATTCGTCATATACCACCAGACTAGCAAACCCCGCCCATCTCTACTGCGTAAAAAATAGGACAAACTCAAATTTGACGCCTAGCACTCAAAAAACCCCGCTGCATCAACTATTTTAGGACATACGACGCTATCCCTTGGATATCTTTTTAGCTATCTAGTTACAAAAACCCTTGGAACTAAAGGATTCTTAGGGAACCTCAAAGAACTGCTGACCTCTAATTATTATTTTTTAAACCCTCTGTACCCCTTGTCCCCCAAGGCTTCCCCAGAAAATAAATGGTGGACGCGATAGGGATTGAAGTTATTAGTTATATAATAAGATTAAAAAATCCGAAAGGTAGTGTAAAGTTTAAGTAAGTAAAACGGGGTCAAAAATAGAAGTGAGACCTCAATAAGTATTCCTTGGAAGAATACTAGCCCCTTAACAAAGAAAGGATGAGGTCTCATGTTTAAGATTCAACAACTAGTATCATTATTCCTGCAATTAGTGAAGGGAATTATTAATGCGTTGAAGTCAGCAGAAAGCATGGTGGAACTAGAAAAAGAGATTCAAATACTGGTTCAACAGGTTGCAGCTCGTTTACTAGAGTTTGCGTTATATGAGATAGATACACGATTAGCAAAAGAGCGGAACCCAGAGAAATACAAGAATATAGGTATAAGGTCACGAACAATGATTACGACATTAGGAGTAATTGAAATCAAACGAAGATATTACAAAGATAACGAGACAGGTGAAAACCACTTTCTACTAGACGAAGCCCTGGGTCTAAGTCCAAGAAGTAGAGTCAGCCCGAGACTAGAGAGAATGATGCTAGATTTGGGGACAGAAACAACATTTAGAAAGGCATCAAACACATTAGAATACCTAGTGCCAGGGATTAGCCACATAACAGTGTGGAATGAAATACAACGGGCTGGAGCTAAAGCAAAACAAGAAACAGAAGAAAGACAAGCCGAATTGTTTGAGGATGGGATAATACCAGAGGGCAAACACAGCGTAAAAGGGCTAAATATCGAAGCTGATGGAGTCATGATTAGACAACAGCAGACCTCTAAGCGGCATGAAGAAGTAAAGCTAGTAGTGGGTTACGAAAGCAAAGAAGGTGAAGAAAGAAAACGGCTTGTTAACCGGAAAACTGTTGCAGGAGTGGCAAACAGTAATACTATATGGGAGCAAGCCAGTGCCATATTCGGAGCTGAATGGCAACTCACTGGAGATGAGGAAATTCGGATTGGGGGAGATGGTGCTGCTTGGGTCAAAGAAGGTACAGAAGTATTCCCTGGTGCAACTTATCATTTAGACTTGTTTCACTTACGAACAAGACTTATGGAGGC
>JBASML010000166.1:0-7429 GCA_049656845.1 Syntrophaceticus sp. | reverse complement strand
AACTCATCAAAAATCGCCGTATCCCTGCTCTGTAAAGAACCGGAGCAGATGATCTGTGCAGCAAAATTTTTGGTACAATCGCTCAAACGCCTTATACAGCGCCAATTTGCAGCTGATGGCCAATCCTGAAACATACTAAAGAAATAAAAATAGTTTAATCCCCGCCCCATTCCTGACCAAAATAATAGAGGCATCATGTACAGAGGCGCCAAAATGAGAAGAATTAGATGGATATCCAGATACAAGGGGCTATTATGAACAAAGGGAAAATGTTATCCTCTCTCGAATAAAAAATAATACTATAACAGAAGATTTTTTTCGACACTAAAATACAAATTATCACCTTATGTTTGCTGCTGTCTTTGGTTGATACCCCATCATTCAAAAGGCACCAGCCAAAAGTACTATGCTCTGTTCTATAAGTAGATTTATTGAGGAGGCACATCCTTGGAGACAATTGATAAGCCGCCATTTAATCCTTACCTGGCAGTTGTACTGGCTATAATATCTATGTCTCTGGCCTCGATTTTTATCAGGCTGTCCACAGCTCATCCCTTAATAATCGCCTTTTACCGGATGGCGCTATCTGCCCTGATCCTTGCTCCCTTTGCACTCAGTCCAGCAGGACGAAAGGAATTGCGAGAGATGAGCTGGCATGACCTCATAGCAGCCTCGATTGCTGGGCTCTTTCTTGCCATCCATTTTACCGTTTGGAATACATCCCTTGAGTATACCTCTGTTGCCAGTTCAACAGTCTTGGTTACCATGCAGCCCCTTTTCGTAGTAACCCTGGGCTACATCTTTCTCAAAGAGAAAACAAGCCTCAAAAGCATGGCCGGTGCAGCCCTGGCCTTGACTGGCAGCATACTGGTAGGGGCAGGTGATTTTCAGGTCGGTGGGAAAGCCCTTTTAGGTGACATCCTGGCCTTTTCAGGAGCATTTTTTATAGCAGTATATTTCCTAATCGGGCGCCAGCTGCGAGCAAAGCTTTCCCTTTTCCCTTATGTCTTTTTTGTTTATGGAATTGCTACCCTTTTCCTTTTTATCGCCAGCCTTTGGGCGGGGCTCCCCTTCTACCCCTATCCGCCGCTAGATTGGTTATGGTTTCTTGCCCTAGCCATCTTCCCAACCATCGGTGGCCATACAGTATACAATTGGGCACTGCGCTATGTAAAAACAATTGTGGTTTCTGTCAGTATCCTGGGTGAACCTGTAGGTGCCACAATCCTTGCTTTCTTGATTTTCGGTGAAAAACCAGGCCTACTGCAGTTAGCAGGCGGCCTGGTAATCATCACTGGAATTTATACTTTTCTTACTGCTGCCAAGACTGAAGATAGCAACCCTAATAAACCAACAACTGCTTGAGTTGTGGGGTAAGAGGATACCAACCCATCCCCACAGTGCCTGGCCCAATATGTGACCCGATGACAGGGCCTATGATGCATAATTCGGGATTTAATTCAGGAAAAATATCCTTGATCCGCTTCACAATATCCCGTCCCACATCTGGAGCGTCCATATGACCTGCCATGACCTTTAGATCTGGGCCGCTCTTCTCCATTTCAGCCAACATCCTGCGGATCCCCTTCTCAGTTGTCCTTACCTTTTCATAAACATCGATGATATTGTTGCGCTCCGGGTTAAAGTAAAGAACGGGCTTTATCTGCAACAAATTTCCAAGCAGAGCGGCCGCTCCACCGATTCTTCCTCCGCGTTTCAAGTACTCCAGTGTCACAGGCATAAAAAGAAGGGTGATATTATTGAGTACATAGTTTACGATCTCCAATACCTTATCCTTATCCAATCCTGCAGCTGCTGCTCGGGCAGCAGCATCTACAACCATGTAAAGGCCAACAGAAGTCAATCCAGAATCAATAACAGTAATGTCTAAGTGTGGCAGCATCTTGGCTGCAGCAGCCGCAGAGTTTACAGTACCACTGATTCCACCTGATATATGCAGAGAAATAATACTCTCCACTTCCTCACCCAGCCTTTGGTACGTCTTGAGGAAGTCACCGGTAGGAGGCTGAGATGTAGTTGGGAGTACTGATGGCTGACGCAGCCAATTATTAAAATCTTCTAGCCCTTCGTAGAAAAGACCCTCTTCTGGAACAGATTTATTATCATAATTTACAACAAGAGAGACCACTTCCACCTGAAACTGCTCTTTAAAATCCCGGGGAAGATATGCTGTACTATCTGTGACAATACCTATCTTCTTTTCCATAAACATCCTTCCAAATAAGCCGCCCTTGTCAAGAGGACTGACTTGATAATTGTTATCTATCATAGACATAGATTCTCCATCACTATAAAAAACTCCTACGCAGACCAAGAGTAAATAATGTTTGACTCTCTTTTTTGCTTAGTATTGGAAAAATCAACCTGGCGAAAACTATTTAATTTTGATAGGAATAAGAGAGAAACTCTATTCAAAGGGATTCCAAGATAAACAGCAGGATGGGCGGCACCAATGCCATTCAAAGTAGTACTAACAATTACTTAAACTGGCTCAATGATACTGATTTTTTGATATATCACAAAGTCGCATTACCCTTTGACAACCCCAAGCGTCTTCAACTTTTTAACCGGGCGTACCAGATCTAACTGCTGGCTCAGCACAAAATCGATGTCCTTATATACCATCCGGCACTCCTCAGCAACATCACCTTTCCTGTGTTTACCCAAAGCTACACCCAACTTGTTGAGATCATCCATAACCTGCTGCACTGTAAATGTCTTTTTTGCCTGCTTGCGGGAGTAAACCCTTCCCGCTCCGTGAGAACATGAATGAAAGCTCTCAGGATTTCCTAAGCCCTCAACAATATAAGAATAACTGCCCATGGCACCAGGGATCACACCCATCTCCCCATTTACAGCACTGATCGCCCCCTTACGGTGCACCCAGACATCCTTCCCATAGTGGTGCTCAAAGGATGCATAATTATGATGGCAGTTGATCGGCTTAGCAAACTTGATGTCCTGTATGCCTGCATACTTGTTTAGGTAATCCCGGAATATATCCTGAACCTGGTTCATAATCTGGCTGCGATTCTCTCTAGCAAAATCCTGGGCCAGCTGCATCCAAGAGATATACTGCTGTCCCTGCTCAGTGTCCACAGGAAAGTAAGCCAGATCATAGGACACCGGAACAGGTGAATTCCACTGTTTATTCAACCCCTTGGCAAGCTTATTAAAGTAATTGCAAACCTTAAAGCCGAAGTTCCTGCTTCCAGAGTGCACCATCAAGCCGGTCATGCCCTCTTCATCCTCCTGGATCTCGATAAAGTGGTTGCCGCCGCCCAGGGTTCCAACTTGATAATATCCGGAATCTATCTCCGACACCAATTTTGGAACCAAGTGCTCCCGGGGAAATTGGCTGGCTGCTCGGTCAAGGACAGTGCAGTGCCTTTTCTTTTTATGGTGATTAAAACCTGTAGGAACAGTACGCAAAATCTGTCCAATAATGGCCTGGATCAGCTTTCCCTGGCCACCTGTATCAGTCTGCAGTGTTTCTGCAGGAACATCGGTCTGTACAAAACAGATGCCACAGCCGATATCCACCCCCACAGCATTGGGAATGATCACCCCATCTACAGCAATCACCCCACCAATAGGCATCCCATAGCCTTCATGGCAGTCAGGCATTAAAGCCGGCCACTTGTAGATAAAAGGCAAATTGGAGAGGTTAATCACCTGCCGCAGACACCCCTCATCCACCTGGTCAATATCCTCAAGCCAGATCTTGATGGGTTTTTGCTGTTTGCTCTTGTCAAAGTAAATAAACAATAAAGATCCCTCCTCTCGCCTGCCGATTATATCATGGGTTCTATTCAACATCCAGTTGGATGAGGGAGACAGTACACTGATCCATCCGGGTCGAATGGTTCAGCATGACAAGGGGACAGTATTTTTAGCATACAGGAGCACCATCCGTAATAAAACCAGGGGTGTACTTTTGGCTATACATGCAGATTGTATAAATATCTAAGCCATGTTTTTTAGTGAAAACTAAATACATCAATGTAGCCTTAGCTTAAATAAGAAATTGCTTATCTAAGGCTACTATTTAAATAAAAAGGGGCTATGTCTAAACGGAGCACTTTAGACTAGTCCCTTTCTACAGACATGTTTTCCTTAGCAAACATTTAGCCCGATTGCTAGAATTTACGTTAAATGAGATAGATACGGTTAGCAAAGAAACGGGAACCCGGAAAATATAATACCCGTTTGGGTGACGGTCACCTTTTTGACGATGTTGTCTATACAAGTTGCCCCCTCAGGTGCCTGTCACCGGAGGTCGAATATTGAAAGGTGACAGAGAACCGTCCCCTGTCACCCTGAAAATAAACCACAAAAACCTTCCAGACTATTTTACGGGTATGAATAAAGCAATAAAGCAAGCCTGGCCCCGGTTTGTTAGACTAGGGCTGCGCCCGCGGCGAATGCTTTGAGGTTTACCTCACGATAAGCGGTTTTAACCGATTCCGCCACAATAGACGGCCAGTCCACCAGGTCCTCAAGGCCTGCCAGCTTAACCATGGCACCCAGCAGCACCACATTCATCACCCTCAGGTTCCCCAACCTCTCTGCTTCCAGGTCGGCATCAATGGTGTAAAGAGAAACAGGGTAGTTTGACAGCCGCTCTTTGACATCCTTAGGATAATCTACAGCTCCGGTCAGTATAGGAAGAGATGGGATCTCCCTTTCGTTCATCAGTAGGGTGCCGTTTCTTCTCAGGAAATGCACATAACGAAGGGCTTCTAACTTCTCCAGTGTGACAAGTAGGTCAACAGCACCAGCCCCTACGATCGGGGAGTAAACTTTTTCTCCATAAGAGAGCTGGGTAACCACACTCCCACCACGCTGTGCCATCCCATGCACCTCAGAGCTTTTCACATCATAACCTGCTCTCATCAAACCAGCAGAGAGAATATGTGAAGCCAAAAGGATTCCCTGTCCCCCTACTCCCGCAAGCATGATCCGTTTTGTTCCCTGTGCCATTACCTGGACACCTCCTGATCCTTGACCTTGATCGCATCTTTTTTACATAACTGCTCACAAACACCACACCCGGCACAGCTAAGGGGATCGATCACCGGGTACTCCTCGTCGCCCAAAGAAATGGCCGGGCACCCCAAACGGAGACATGATTTGCACTTATTGCAGACATCCGTATCTACCTCCATCAAGGGCCCCTTCTTGACACCCTTAATCAGGCGGCAGGGTGATTTAATAACAATGGCTACCCTGTCCTGTGTTTCCTTTGCGTCCCGGATAGCATCCCTAATCCCCTTGAGATCAAAGGCATTGACCTCCAGCACACGGTCATAGCCAACAGCCATAAAAATGCGCTTTGGTTCCTGCATAAAAGTATCCTCACCGCTCATGGTCTTCCCGGTGCCAGGGTTCTGCTGGTGGCCGGTCATGGCAGTGATCCTGTTGTCCAGTACAACCGGAATGATATCTCTCTTATTGAAAACGGCATCAATGGCTCCGGTGATCCCAGAATGATAAAAAGTAGAATCACCGACAACCCCGAAAATCTTCTTCCCCTCCGGGGGATTGATGCTCATGCCCAGAGCAATGGAATATCCACCCCCCATACAGGCTGATACATCGATACCATCAAGTGGCGGCGCGGCTCCCAGGGTATAGCAGCCGATATCCCCCACAACAGTGACTTTCTCCCTCTTCGCCAAATAGAAAAAAGCACGGTGTGGACACCCGGCGCAGAGAATAGGCGGCCGTACCGGAACATCAGAGGCAGGCTCCTTAGCCGCTGGATCTAATTCTTCCAAGGGTTCCAAGCCTGCCTTGGCAAGGGATGTAGCCACAATCTGTGGGTTCAGCTCAAAGAAGGGAGAGATGTACTTCTTCCCCTCACATTCGATTCCCATTGCACGGACATTAAACTCCAGGTAGGGATCCAATTCTTCCACAACATAAATTTTCTTCACCTGGCGGGCAAAATCACGGACGATCTCCTGGTCAAAGGGGTAAACAAGCCCCATTTTCAAAACCGAATACCTATCCCCAAAGGCCTCTTTGACATAATTGTAAGCCGCCCCGGAGGTAATAATGCCTACATCATGATCTGTAATCTCCATTGTATTGACAGCTCTGGCCTGCGCATCATTGCTCAACTTGGCCAGGTTTTCCTCGAGAATTACCCTGCGCGCCCTGGCATGGGCAGGCAGTGTCACAAACTTGGGGACATTGCGTTCATAAGCGCGTTCTTGCCTTTGATAAGCCTTTTCTGGATCGATTTCTACAATGCTCCGGGAGTGACAGACCCGGGTCACCATACGCAGGAAAAAGGGCATATCATAGCGCTCACTCAACTCAAAAGCCAATACCGCATAATCCAGGCACTCCTGGCTGTTTGACGGCTCTAGCATCGGCACCTTGGCATGCAGAGCATACCACCTGTTGTCCTGCTCATTCTGGGAACTGTGCATCCCCGGGTCATCTGCAGTAACGACCACCAAACCACCGTTGACACCCATATAAGCAAATGTAAACAGGGGATCAGCAGCAACATTTACCCCCACATGCTTCATCGTCACTAAACTGCGCAATCCTGTCACACATGCCCCATAGGCTTGTTCTAATGCAACCTTTTCATTGATCGCCCAGGCGCACTCAGGCCCACCCTTCTTTTCTAAAACCTCAATAATCTCTGTACTGGGTGTGCCAGGATAACCGATTCCCAGGCCAACACCGGCCTCAAATGCCCCTTGGGCTACTGCCTCATTTCCTGATAAGATAATCTTCTGCAACCTTTCTTCCCCTCCCTTTAATGGAACACAGAATATTACAGCTGCTGGTACATTCCATTTTTCCGCCTCTTGGCAAAAGCAGCTGCCAGCCTATGCTACTTATAGATTCAATAGACTTCTTATGCAAAGAAAAATCCCTTATACATTCTCCAAACAGATTAAATAATCCTTTGATCTTCCCGGAAAACACAACAGGTAGATGATCCTTTGAGCAAGCTCATTTGAAAATAGATGTTGCAAGCCGGAAATAAAAAACCTCAATTACCATAATCTGCCTTGCATCGGTTACGGCGTCCCCTGACGTCATCTCAGAGTTAGTACCTGTCACAGTTATCTATATGATGCCCCGGAGGCTATCCACCTTGCATATGTCAATTCCGGGAGATGCACCGGGAACTATTCCCTGTACATCCTGGGAACTGTCACCATTATAAAATTGACCCGAAGTCACATAACCCGGGTCTTCATATAAATATTATCATTTCATTTTTCATAGAAAAACAAAACCCTGTCCCTGTACCAGCAAACTTAAAGAGATAACGAAATCAGCCCACCGATCTCCAGCTTTAGGTTTTAGGATATGTTAACCACGGTTTCTCCGGTCAAAGACGCGCTTTGTCTTTCTCTCACTGCGGGGTAAACTCCTC
>JBASML010000165.1:0-6438 GCA_049656845.1 Syntrophaceticus sp. | reverse complement strand
CAAATACTCAGTAAATACCTGCTGTGGGAACCTACGGGCCAGCCAAATACATACAAGTGCGATCACCAGTCCGGCAACTGAGGCAAAGACAGAAACGCTGAGCCAGCTGTCCCGTCCGGCGAGTTGTATAGCTGCTGCTGGGCCATAGAGAAATGCGGTAGATGCATCGGTGATGATTAAAAGCAATAGAAGTTGCACACTGCTGATACGCCCCTTGTCCAGCATTATTATTTCCTCCTCTTCTTGATGGAGGTTTTACCCCTTACTGACGGTGGGCGGGGTTTTAAATCAGTGTTCTGTCGCTGAGGGTCTGTGTAACCGATAAGTTTCGGCCGGTAGCGCATTTTCCAGGCGGGTGCCCGGATTAAGGTATCTTTTAAATCAGTAAAAGATAGCGGTGCCAGAGGGCTGAAGTAAGGAATGCCGAAGGAGCGCAGGGAACAAAGGTGAGAGATCAGGAATGAAAACCCCACGAGCACTCCGATCAAACCAAAGGAAGCCGCGAAAAACATAAATAGAAAGCGCAGGATGCGGACACTGTTGGCCAGGCTCAGAGAGGGGATGGTAAAGGTTGCGATTGCAGTTAGTGATACAACGATGACCATTGCAGGGGATACCAGCCCTGCGTTCACTGCTGTCTGCCCAATAACGATGGCACCTACGATGCTGATGGTTTGGCCGAAAGCGCGGGGGAGGCGGAGCCCAGCTTCACGCAGCACTTCAAAGGTAAGCTCCATGAGCAGAGCCTCTGCTAAGGCAGGGAAGGGCACTCCTTCCCTGGATATTAATATGGTCATGAGCAAGGAAGTGGGCAGCAGTTCTTGGTGGAAGGTGATAATAGAGATATAGAGTGAGGGGCCCAGGAGAGCAATCAGAAGTGCTACCCAGCGCAAGAACCTGATAAAGGAGCTGTACCAGTAGCGCTCATAGTAGTCCTGTGGGCTCTGCAACTGGGCGGCTAGAGTTGAAGGCATAATAAGAGAAAAGGGGGTGTTGTCAAACATTAAAGCAGCCTTTCCCTCCAAAAGGTTTCCTGCCAGCTTGTCTGGCCTCTCTGTAGAATCAACAGTACTGAACGGGCTGTAGGGGCTATCCTGGATAAATTCTTCAATCTGGCCGCTGTCAAGGATGCCGTCTACTCTAATGCGCTGTATGCGTTCTTTAATTTCATCAACCAGGCCGTCAATGACATACCCTTTCAGGTAGACCAGTTTCACCTCTGTTTTTGTCAATTCACCGATCTCCAGGTTCTCCACAGCCAGACGGGAGGTACGCAATCGTTTGCGCAGTAAACCTAAGTTTGTGCGTAGGTCTTCGTTAAAGCCATCGCTGGGCCCCCGGGACACTGTCTCTATGACAGGTTGATCAACCTGTCGGCTTTTCGTTTCAACAATTGTGATGAGAAGTGCCTTATCTAACCCTTCGATAAAAAGACAGACTGCGCCGCGGTTGATATTATCAGTAATTTCTACCCATTTATCCTTCTCAATGACCCTCCCGCTGGAAAGGACATTCTTGATCAGCCACTCTGTTGTAATTCCCGCGCGGGGCAGTTGCTCCACGGTCAACAGTGAGTGCATAAGACCTTGCTGCAGCTGGGAATAATTAATTAGAGGATCCAAGTATACTATTGCTGCATCTGTATGTTTTACTCCTTTTCCGATGGTAACCTTACGGACCATAAGGTCATCACAGAGCCCAAAGATTTCAGTTATAATTTTCAGGTTTTTATCAAGGCTTGAGACCAGTGCGCCTTCCTCCTGATAACCAGGGTCTCCTGGTTTGAGGAAGTGTCCAGTTACTTCACCTGTTGAGTGCCTAATGATTTTACCAAGCCATTTAAAAAAGGGAATCATGTTTCTCCTGCTTTCCAAGTTTTGTTTCTGCTGTTTATTATCCCTAACCTTAATCCTGTTCATGTATTCACCGTATATTTATCTTGCGGGGTTGCATACTAAAAGGTGAAAATTAGGGCTGTTGCCGCGATAAGAGGTTAGCTGCTTATTTTGGTTGCTGCTGAGTTTGCGAACAGCAAGCAAGGGTTTTTGGCAGGATTCATGTCTAATCTAATCTGACTATGATGTTACCTTTAGTTACACCCTTAAGAGAAAAATGAGGAATTTAGATGTTGTAACAAGAAATGTGCAAGGAGATGCGGTAATGCGGATTTTAATGCTTTCCTGGGAGTATCCCCCACGCAGTGTGGGGGGGCTGGCCCAGCATGTCCATGACCTGACAACTGCGTTGGCAATGGCGGGGGATGAGGTGCACTTAATCACTATTGGTGATGCTAATTCCAAGGAATATGAGGAGGCCGGCGGTGTGTTTGTTTACAGACTGCAGCCCTATAATCTCTCTGCCCCGGATTTTCTCACCTGGATTCTGCAGCTTAACCTGCGTATGGTGGAGTATGCTGTACCGCTGATCAATTCCATAGGAGAAATAGACCTGGTACATGCTCATGATTGGCTTGTTGCCTACGCGGGGAGGGCGATCAAACAGGCATACAGGAAACCTTTGATCGCTACTATTCATGCTACTGAGTACGGGCGCAACCAGGGCTTACATAATGACCTGCAGCGCTACATCAGCGATGTGGAGTGGTGGTTAACCTATGAATCCTGGCGGGTTATTGTCTGCAGCCACTATATGGAGCAGGAGTTAAAGCGTGTTTTTCAACTTCCCGCAGACAAGATACGGATCGTTCCCAATGGGGTCGATTTGGACCGCTATCAGCGGAGGAATGTTGAACACCTATCCCGGGATCACTATGCTGCTCCAGGCGAGAAGATCATTTTTTTCGTGGGAAGGCTTGTCCAGGAAAAGGGTGCCCAAATTCTCCTGGATGCAGTTCCCAAGGTACTCCAGTATTATTCAGATGTTAAGTTTATTATTGCCGGCAAGGGGCCGGCCTTGGATTACCTAAAGAATAAAGCCCTGGATATGGGCGTCTATGAAAGGGTCTATTTCACCGGCTATATCGATGACGATACCAGGGATTTCCTCTACCGGGAGGCTGATGTGGCTGTCTTTCCCAGCCTCTACGAACCCTTTGGAATGGTGGCGCTGGAGGCCATGGCAGCCCATACCCCGGTAGTTGTGGCTGATGTAGGGGGGCTTAGCGAGATTGTTCACCATGAGGTAAATGGCTTGAAGTGCTACCCAGGAAACCCTAATTCTTTAGCTGATAACATCTTGCGACTCTTGCACGAGCCAGACCTGGCAAACAGGTTGGCTGAGCGGGCTTACCAGGATCTGCGCAAGCTGTATACCTGGGAAGAGATCGCCTATAAAACCAGGGAGGTCTACGAAGAGGTTCATGATGACTATGAAGCCAGTGCCTGGAAGACCGATTCCTGGTTAGCGAAAATTGATTTGCAGAAAAAAATGCAGCAGGGAATAGCAGATCTTGGCAGGTATGCGGTTCCTGGATACCTCATAGGAAAAGAAAGAACAGAAGAATTGGTAGAAACCATCAAAGGGGGAAGATATCATTGAAAGCAGTGATCATGGCCGGAGGAGAGGGGTCACGCCTCCGCCCCCTGACCTGTGCTCTGCCCAAACCCATGGTGCCTGTGCTGAATCGTCCCTGTATGGAGCATATCGTTTATCTCCTGCGTCGGCACAATATTCTTGATACTGCTGTAACCCTCCAGTACCTGCCTGAGAAGATAAAATCTTATTTCGGTGATGGCAATAACTACGGTGTTAACATGGCCTATTTCACAGAGGATACCCCACTGGGTACAGCAGGAAGTGTGAAAAATGCCGCTGCATTTCTGGATGAAACCTTTGTGGTGATCAGCGGAGATGCTCTGACCGACTGCAGTTTGCAGGAGGCCTTCGAGTTTCATCGAGAGAAAAAAGCTCTGGCAACACTGGTTCTGACCACGGTTACTTGTCCCCTGGAGTATGGGGTTGTGATTACCGATGGACAGGGACGGATTATACGTTTTCTAGAAAAACCGGGTTGGGGGGAGGTTTTCAGTGATACTGTTAATACAGGAATCTACATTTTAGAACCGGAGATTCTAGAGTATATCGATGACAACAAGATGGTTGACTTTTCTAAGGATCTTTTTCCCCGTTTATTAGCTGCTGATGCACCTCTCTATGCTTTTGTGACCAAGGGGTACTGGTGTGATATCGGCAATGTAGAGCAGTATATGCAGGCACAGTTTGACATTTTAGAAAAGAAAGGCACCCTTCTTTCCTTACCTGGTAGAGAGGTTAGTGCTGATATACGGATAGGTGAGAATGTGCGGGTTGACCCATCTGCTCAGTTGATCCCGCCGGCGGTTATTGGTGATCACTGTGTTATTGGCCCCCATACCAGTATTGGCCCCTTGGCTGTATTGGGTGAAGGGGTACAGATCGGGAAAGGCTCTTCCCTAAAAAGGTGTATTCTCTGGGATACTTCCATGGTAGGGGAGGGGGTGGAGTTGCGTGGGGCGGTTCTAGGCAAAGGTGCCCGCCTGCTATCAAATGTCAGGGCTTTTGAGGGTTCTGTGATCGGGGATGGGAGTGTTGTGGGTGAAGGGAGTGTAATCAAGCCCGGGGTTAAGATTTGGCCCGGGAAGTGGGTGGAGAAGGGAACGAGGTTGTCCAAGAGCCTTGTATGGGGAAACTGCGGCCGGCCGCGTCTTTTTGGCAATAGAGGTATTACTGGGGATCTCTTCACCGAGATCACTCCCGATTTTGCCTGCTGCCTTGGGCTAGCCCTGGGTTCGAGTGTTGCCGAACAGGGAAGGTTTTCCTTGGGTACCGATGGATATCCTGATACAAACATCATCAAAAATGCTGTCCTTTCCGGTTTGATGAGTACTGGCTTACAGGTTGTTGATCTGGGAAAAATAACCCTGCCGGTACACCGCTTTGGTATCCGCGCCTTTGATTTATTAGGGGGGGTGCATATCTATCGGGTGGGCTACAATAAAATCAATATTCGTTTAATAAACAGCAGGGGGGCGGATTATTCCCGCGGCGAACAGCGCAAAGTGGAGGGTCTGCTGAGCCGCGAGGAATACCGCTATGCAGTGAGGGAAGAAATTCACCAGGTGGAATACATGCCTGATGTCAACCGTTCTTACATCAACTATCTGTTGCAATTCCTCGATCGGGATCTGATCAGGCGTAAACGATTCAGGATTGTTGTCGACTACGACCCCAGTCAGCTTGATGCTCTGCTTCCCGGCCTTTTTGATGCCCTAGGCTGTCAGGTGATCACCTTTGCTGCTCCCCGCACTCATTCTCAGACATTTTCGGAACTGCTGAAGGCTGCCGAGCAGTTCGGTGAGGTTGTGCGGGAGCAGGGAGCACACTTCGGTGCTGTGCTTGATTCGGATGGTGAAGGTGTTGTGCTGGTTGATGATCAAGGGCGGATCGTCAATGAAGACAGATTTTTTGCACTCCTTTCCCTGATTACAATGCAGTCCAACCAGAATTCCATTTTAGCCTTACCGGTGACTGCTCCGGAATCGGTGGTGGAGATGGCACGACAGCAGGGAGGGGATGTTAGACGCACAAAAACAGCACCCTGGGCTATGATGCAGACATTCCTAGAAGAGGATGTGCGTGCCTCTCAACAGCGGTGCCCCCAGTTTCTCCTCTACAGTGATGCTTTAGCAGTTTTAACTTCATTGACCGAATTTCTAGCGCGCAGGGAAAGGCCGTTGTCAGAGGTTTTGGCTGAACTCCCAGGATTTGTTACAGTCAGGAAAGATGTGGAGGTTGATTGGGATGATAAAGGTAAAGTGCTGCGTCATTTAGCAGAGGAATCAGGCAACCAAAAAATCGAAACCGCAGAAGGAATCAAGGTACAGCATCCCCAAGGGTGGACACTTGTACTCCCAGATGCCGATGAACCGGTCTGTCGAGTATACAGTGAAGCCTTTAATCAAGAAGTTGCTGAATCCCTAACCGACATGTATGTCCAAAAAATCCAAGACATCCTGAAGTAACGCAATCACAGGGACGGTTCTCTCGATCGGACCTTTTGCTCCCTGGGCTTGCTATTGGAATCCAGCCGGCCTTTGGATATGGCTGAAAGGAATGATCTGTTTGGATGCCAACAATTTTAAGTTTTCCAGCGCAGTCAGATCTTTAATAAAGGCCGCCTTATTATCCATGTAGCCCAAATATTAACAGTAGTAGCAGTAAGGGTTGGGATGCCCAGGGAGGGGTAATTGTATAAGCAACAAAAAGCTCAAAAATCAATTGCAGTCTGATTTTTGAGCTTTTTTCTTGCGCGAAACTTCCCGATTGAACCCTAAAAGAACCGTCCATCTGATCGGCCCTAACCGCTAACTGCTGCTTGTTGGGAGAGTGGGCCGGGGAGATCGGTTACATGATGCGTCTGGTAAACACGGTAGTCGATCTCTGGGAAGAGATTGTTATTGCCCTCTATCCAGCTCAGCCAACCTTCATCTATAGCATTTC
>JBASML010000164.1:0-3541 GCA_049656845.1 Syntrophaceticus sp. | reverse complement strand
GTATTAATTAGTTCACCCACAATCAGCATCTGTTGTTCCTCCTTATTTTAAAATCGACACTTAAATCTTGAGTTCTAAGGATGCCAGAGCAGCATTATTACTTCCACTGCTCTGGCTATTAACCCCTTATCCGCTCTTCAGGCAAGTTATATCTAACAAAACTCCCTAAAAAACATATGGTGGATAATTGCACCCTAATTTACATAATATTGAGCCTCTGCTGTCTCCAGTGCCCCATAAAATTCGTCAAGCACCTGCTTATCAGTCTCTTTCGTTAGATAGCTAACAACAATCATGAGAACTGTTGAAACCAACATACCAAATGCACCATACCAGGTGTCACCAAGACCAAACTGATAGGTTAGCAAAACGGTGATCACTCCTGCAATAGAAGCTGTAACCGCTGCCGGAGCAGTAGCCCTTCTCCAGTAGAGCGCACATACAAGAATAGGAAAAATTGGCATAACCATCGCGATGGCAAACATAATCAACGTCCATATTAATTGTGGTGGATTCAAAGCTAACCACATTGACGCTAATCCCAGAATAATAACAACAAAACGAGCAATAAGCATTTGCTGTTTTGGGGATACTTTGATCTTAAGCAATTTTTTGATAAAATCTTCCGATACGATGGAGCCAGAGACTAGCAGAAAACCGTTTGCCGTGGACAATCCTACCGCAAGGGCACCCAGAATAAACAGCCCCATAAGAACAGTGGCAACCCCAGCACCGTGAGGCAGGATTATATTATTAATCAAATAGGGAATAATCAATTCCGTATCAGTTCCCGAAAGTCCAGGAACTAGACCAATAGCAATCAAACCGATTAACATAGTTCCTGTCCAAACAAGGGCTTGCAATATTGGAGCTAAAGTCATTAATTTTCGCTGTGAGCTTAAACTATCGCCAGAATAACCGGCTCTAATAAAAACATGCGGCAACATTACAGTCCAGCCAATAGCACACGATAGAGGATAACCCAACCGCGCTGCATATGGCACCCAGTTGTCAGGACCAGGATAAGAAAACCATGCGTTTGTACTCTTCCAAACACTGTCAACTGCAGCAGTCAATGATCCGCCAAAACCAGACTTTAGAGCATAGATCGCTATGGCCCATAAACCTAAAACAAATAGCCATCCCTGAATCGTATCTGCCCATGCAATAGACTTCATCCCCCCCACTGACACAAACAACAGTGTTACGAGACCGACAACCACTATTACAGCCGAATACGATACCGTACCTCCGCTAGCAATTTCCGCTCCTCGGGCACATGCTATAAAAACAGAAGCAACATATGGCAGAGACACAGCGAAAAAGATTATAGACAATACTGCCCTTAACACAGGACTTCTAAATCGGTCATCATAAATATCAGCAGGTGTTGAATAATGACGTTGGGAGTTTAATAACCATACCTTGTTCATAACAAAATAAGTAATCACCGGAAACAAAGGAATATAGCTCAATTCCGATATCCAGAAGGTAAGACCGCCTCGGTAATATCCACCAGGACCCGCAAAGAACACCCATGTACTCATGAGGGAAGCTATATAGGTCATAACTAAAATGAACCATTTGATCGAACCGCCAGCAGTAAAGTATTCCTGGGTACTAGTGCTCTTTTCTTTCCACCAGCTATAGATTCCTAACAACAAAAGTAATGCCATATAAACAATGATGATACTCCATACAGTAGCACCTGATAACATTTAGCTTTCCCCCCATTCACTGTTGGGTTCACTCTTTTGGAGATCATTATTAGGAAATTCTTTAAGTCTCCTTTGCTTATGCAGAATAAACATGCCCCCATAAATAACGATCCATAGTGGTATGATCGTTAAGGCACCGTGAATAATAGCTGCACGGGCATTGCCATATGGTGGAACACCTGGCAAGTTGTATAAAACATAGAAGAGAACAACCAAGGCCAACCACCATTTTTCTGTTTTCTTATATGATTCTGTTGTTTTAGGCATCTCTTTACCTCCTTTTTCTCAATAACTAACGGAACTATTAATTGGTTTACAAGTTCTCAATAAGAACAGAACGAAGGTTTACTTTAAATGAAACTTGGACTATTCCCCCCAGAAGGGGATGAAACTGAGGGGAATAGCCACCTAGATAAAAATAATAAACTGTTGATAAGCTCCTGTTACTTTCCGAGATCCTCATCAGCGCGTTTGAGAATAGCATCCATTTCTTTTAAAACATCTTCAGGTAACTTAACTGGCTTGTACGTCTCTTTTATCTTGTAGTAGAGCTCGGTTGTTCTGGCAACAATATCTTTACTCCCTTTAGCTACCCAATTGGTTTTGGAATCACGAGTAAAAGTTTTGGGCCGATATCCTTCACGGAAATGCCTAAAGGTATGCTCCATATCAATAAAACTTTCTCTGCCGGTCAATCCCATAATTTCATTGAAAGCAGTTGTTTCCTCATTTACTTCAAAACCGGCCTTTAATTGCTTAACCATCCCGAAAATATCATTATCGATAATTAACTGCTGTGGGTTAATAGTTTTTGCGGTCTCTATTTGACCTGCTCCACCGAGTACCGAAGCCCCGGACAAAGCTACCATATGTGCAAGAGAAGATGCCTCTATTCCCGCCTGGGCATCTACAAGCATACTGTCAGTGCCTGTCCCATAGGTATGTGCGGGAATACCATATCCCTCTTCAAACAACTGCATAGCTGCCATCCGTCCCATTGTTGTTGACATAGCAGACTGCCCGGCATTGGTGGTTTTCATATCCATCTCAAACAGCAAAGGAGTTGCTACACAAGCTGTTCCCGGAGCGAAAATTTGTGCCATGATCACCTGGGCTAAAACTTCTGCACAAGACAGCAGTACAATACCCTGAGGGGTTATTGGAGCATTAGCTCCTGCTGTCGGTAGTGAACAAGGCTGAAGGGGAATACCGTATAATGCGCTTTGCAAAATAACCTCAATATCCATTGGCTTGAAAGTCAGTGGAGGCGCAGAACAAGAAATAAAGCTAACGATTGGCCTCTTGCGAAGCTGTTCTTTTCCTCCGGCTACAACAATTGCCTGTTCAATTAAATACTTAATATTCTTTAATTCATAGGGCTGCAACCAGCCATGTTTGGTTGTATTGCGCAGTACTGTATCAAATGTATGAATATCAATTGTTTCTGCAGGAAAACCTACTGGTTTCGTAGAGGGAAGTGACCAAAAATCGACATGTTCCATTGCATCAGTAAGCCTTGTCCACTCTGCCACTTCATCAAGGGTAATATGGTGGTATTCAAAGGTTTCTGATAAGTAATACATTCCCCCGGTACATGTTCTGGTATAAAATAACCCTTCCGGGTGGGGATAAACCATATCCCATTTAGGGTCTATCGCTGCCAATGTAAACTCCCTGGGAGCTTGTTTTAAGCTTTCCTCGATCAAAGATTTAGGAAATTTTACCCATTTACCAGATATCTCTGCTCCTGCTTTTTTCAGAAGTTCCAGTCCTTTAGGGTGGTTTTCAATCATGACACCTTTTTCTGATAAAATTACTTCGAT
>JBASML010000163.1:0-7142 GCA_049656845.1 Syntrophaceticus sp. | reverse complement strand
GTTTCTCTGTGATGTTGCTAAGGGTTTTATACCTGTATTGGTAGTCAATAATATCTTCGGTCCTTCTTGGGGTGTTGCAGCAGGGCTTGCGGCTGTTGTCGGTCATAACTGGTCAATTTTTCTTGGTTTTCGTGGGGGTCGAGGGGTTGCAACCGGTGCTGGGGTACTCATTGCCCTGATGCCCTGGGTTGTACTTATTGCTTTTATCATTTGGCTGCTTGTTGTCCTTTTATCTGGATATGTCTCCCTGGGATCAATTATTGCTGCAATTTCTGTACCCATTATAGCGCTGATTTTACGTGTTCCGTGGGTTTATTTTATCTTTGCTGTGCCTGCTCCTATTCTTGTTGTAATCAGGCATTTGCCGAATATTAGGCGGTTGCAGGAGGGTACCGAATCCCGTATTCGCTTTTGGTGAGTAATTCCATAAGATTTCACAGCGGCTTGACTACTGAAGCCGCTTTTTTTATTTGCCCTCCTGGTAATACCATTTATTAACTGACATATAAATAGTATTAATGGTAATTTTCCGGAAACAGGTAGTACTAGTATTGATCAATTTTTAGCATGAATAAGGATTGTCTTGCATAAAAAAGAATAGGGAGGGGGTTGCCCATGGAAAATCTCAATATCTTCCGGGATATTGCTGAGCGAACAGGCGGGGACATTTACCTGGGTGTGGTTGGGCCTGTGCGGACCGGAAAATCGACATTTATCAAGCGTTTTATGGAACTGTTGGTCCTGCCAAATATCGAGGATCCTAATGAAAAAGAGCGGGCAGTTGATGAACTGCCTCAAAGTGGGGCCGGCAGGATGATTATGACTGTGGAACCAAAATTTATACCTCAGGAAGCTGTCCAAATTGTCATCAAGGATGGACTCAAGATGAAGGTGAGAATGGTTGACTGTGTTGGGTATACTGTTGATGGCGCTCTTGGTTATGAGGAGGAAGAGGGCGGGCCACGCATGGTGATGACACCTTGGTTTGAAGAGGCCGTCCCCTTTCAAGAGGCAGCAGAAATCGGAACACGAAAGGTTATCGCTGATCATTCAACAATTGGCATCGTGCTTACTACAGATGGTTCTATAACTGACATTTCCAGGGATAATTATTTGGATGCAGAAGAGCGGGTAATAGAAGAATTAAAGGAACTGGGTAAGCCGTTTATCATTATACTCAATACTCTCTATCCAGAATCCTACGAGTCTATTGAGCTGGTGCAGAACCTGGAGGAAAAGTATGATGTGCCAGTTTTGGCTATCAACTGTTCCGAGATGTCTTATGACGATATTTTGAATATTCTCCAGGAGGCTCTTTACGAATTTCCGGTTCAGGAGGTCAATATTAATTTACCACTCTGGGTTGAGGAGTTGGATAGTGGTCACTGGTTGCGCTCAGAATTAGAACAGGTGATTAAAGATGCTGTAGCCTGTGTAAATAGGTTACGGGACATTGATCAGGCCGTAGACAAAATCAGGGAAAGTGAGTTTGTGGCAGCAGCACTGCTACAGGAGATGAACCTTGGTACAGGTGTAGCTGATATTGAAATTCAATCCCAGGAGGACCTGTTTTTCAAGGTGCTTGAGGAAGTGAGTGGGCTTTCGGTAACAGGTGAGCATGATATTCTACGGCTGTTGCGAGATCTAAGTAGAGCCCAATCAGAACTTGAAAAAATAGCTCCAGCATTAGAAGAGGTGCGGGAACTGGGGTATGGAGTTGTAGCCCCAAGTCTAGATGAGATGATTTTAGAAGAGCCGGAGCTGATTCGGCAAGGTAATCGTTTTGGCGTAAGGCTAAAAGCGAGCGCTCCCTCTCTCCATATCATTAGAGCGGATATTACCACAGAAATCACGCCGATTATTGGCACAGAAAAGCAGTGCGAGGAGCTTGTCCATTATATGCTAGAGGAATTTGAGGATGACCCCATTAAAATATGGAAGAAAGACATTTTTGGAAAATCGCTTCATGATTTGGTAAGGGAGGGCATCCAAAATAAACTGCACCGTATGCCAGAAAATGCTCAGGAAAAGTTGCAGGAGACAGTGCAACGAATTGTCAATGAAGGAAGTGGTGGCTTGATTTGTATCATCATTTAGATTTAGTTTTTCCAAAACGGTCCTATGACCGTTTTTTATTTTTCTGTGGAAAAGAAGGACTTAACATTTGCAGGAGCGAAAGTTTTCGGTATTATATTTTTAGTAGCTGTATTTTAGATATAGGAGGATGTCCATGAAAGATGATTCTATCGGTATCGGGCTGCTAGGCTTGGGTACTGTCGGAACTGGAGTTTATAAACTGCTCCAGGAAAATGCTACTCAGATCTCGCAGCGGATTGGAAAAAATCTCGAGATTATAAAGGTGCTGGAGCGAGATCCAGAGAAGGTGATTTCCTTAGGGATATCACCAGATGCTATGGCAAAAAATATTGAAGAAATTATCGATGACCCTCAGATCCAGATTATTATCGAACTCTTGGGAGGAATCGAACCGGCTCGTACATATATCCTGGATGCCTTACGCAGTGGAAAACATGTTGTTACTGCAAATAAAGATGTTGTAGCATCCCATGGCAAAGAGCTGTTTGAAGCTGCAGCTGTTGGAAAAGCTGATTTGTATTTTGAAGCAAGCGTTGGCGGGGGGATTCCAGTAATCCACATCTTGAAAGAAAACTTGGCAGCTAATAAAATTAAAGAGGTAATTGGTATTGTCAACGGCACCACAAATTATATTTTGACTAGGATGAGTGAGGAGAATGTAGATTTTTCTACAGTTCTGCAGGCAGCTCAGGAGGCTGGATATGCTGAAGCTGATCCCACCGCTGATATTGAGGGACATGATGCAGCCAGGAAGATCTCTATTTTAGCTTCAATTGCTTTTAATACCCGGGTGACCCCAGCAAATGTTTTTGTTGAGGGGATAACCAGGATTGCTCCTGAAGATATTAACTACGCCAGGGAACTAGGATATGTAATCAAACTGCTGGCTATTGCCAGAGATCATAATGGAGAAGTCGAGGTGCGTGTTCATCCTGCTTTTCTCTCTCGTAATCACCCGCTGGCCGCTGTAGATGGTGTTTTCAATGCCATATATATTTATGGGAATGCTGTAGGCGAGACCATGTTTTATGGGCAGGGTGCGGGGCAAATGCCCACAGCCAGCGCTATTGTAGGCGATTTGATGGAGATTGTTCGCAATCTGGAAAGCGGCAGCACCGGCCGGTTTCCCTGCAGCTGTTATTTAGATAAACAAATACTTCCCATCGGTCAAGTCCGTACTAAGTATTATCTGCGACTAGTTGTTAAGGACAAGCCTGGGGTGATGGCCAGTATTGCTGGGGTCCTGGGCAATCACCAGGTGAGCATCGCTTCTGTGATTCAAAAAAGAACCATCTCTGTTAATAGTGAAACAATGGCTGAGATTGTGCTTATAACACATAAGGTTCTGGAGCAGGATATGCAGGATGCCCTGGCTGTACTTAAAGGCCTTTCCATTGTGGGTTCTATTGAAAATGTCATTCGTGTTGAGGGGGAACCAAGACCATGAACTGGCAAGGGATAATTTCTATTTATCGTTCTTTTCTACCGGTAACAGAACAAACACCTATCATAACTTTACATGAGGGAAACACTATCCTTCTCAAAGCATTGAGGCTTTCGGAAAGGCTTAATATTGATCTTTATTTGAAATTTGAAGGCCAGAATCCCACAGGTTCCTTTAAGGACCGCGGGATGACTGTTGCAGTAAGTAAAGCTGTGGAAAGCGGAAGCAAAGCGGTGATGTGTGCTTCTACAGGTAATACCTCTGCTTCAGCTGCCGCCTATGCTGCCCGGGCAGGGATTAAGTGTGTTGTTCTTGTACCTGATGGCTACATTGCTTTAGGCAAATTAGCCCAGGCGTTGATCTACGGAGCCGAGGTAATAGCAATCAAGGGTAATTTTGATGCTGCACTGCAGCTTGTGCGGAAGATTACTCAGGAACACCCACTTACATTGGTTAATTCCCTCAATCCTCACCGGATTGAAGGACAGAAAACCGGTGCTTTTGAAATCTGTGATCAGCTGGGGTTTGTGCCGGATTATCTGGCTCTTCCTGTGGGTAATGCAGGTAATATTACAGCTTACTGGAAGGGATTTAAAGAGTATAAAGCCGCGGGGTGTGTTTCTTCAACACCTAGAATGATTGGTTTTCAGGCTGCAGGCGCCGCTCCTATTGTTAAGGGCGAGGTGGTTCCTGAGCCCCAAACCGTGGCCACAGCCATCAGGATCGGCAATCCAGCCAGTTGGAAAAAAGCCGAGTCAGCTATTGAGGAATCACAAGGGTGCATTGACCTGGTCACAGATGATGAAATTCTTGCTGCTTACCAGTTGGTTGCAAGAACAGAGGGGCTTTTTGTGGAACCAGCATCTGCTGCTGCCCTGGCTGGTGTGATTAAATTAACCCAGGAAGGCTTTTTTAAGCCGGGTTCCCGGGTGGTCTGCATTATGACCGGGCATGGTTTAAAGGATCCGGATACAACTATAAAAACCTGTCACTTAAAGCCAAAGGTCATTCCAGCACAAGAAGACGCAGTTTTAGAAATTTTAAAGGGTTTTAATATTCTTTAAAGATATAAATGAATCAAGGTGACAATTAGATGGAAAAAAAGGTTATTGTTAAAGTACCAGCTACAACAGCTAACTTAGGGCCAGGATTCGATGTGCTGGGTATGGCATTGAACCTCTACAATACTGTGGTTCTGGAAGAGATCCAGGGTGGCTGTCATATAATTGATGTCAAAGGGGAGGGGGAGGACTTGCTTCCCCGGGACAGCAGCAATCTGGCTGCTCGCGCGGTGTCTTTCCTTTTACAGCGAGCCGGTTACAGAGATTCTAGATTTAAAATCTATCTGGAAAACCAGATACCCCTGATGAGCGGACTGGGGAGCAGTGCTGCGGCTATTATCGGCGGTTTGGTTGCTGCTAATGCCTTGGTTGGAAACCCTTTTTCAGAGCGGGAAATTTTACAAATGGCTGTAGAGATCGAGGGGCATCCAGATAATGTAGCAGCTGCTCTTCTAGGAGGGGTAGTAATGGTTACCAAGGATGAGGAATCCTATATCTATTCCCGCTTGATTCCCAAAGAGGGACTCAGGATTACTGCAGTTATTCCTGATTTTAGCATTTCAACAACAGAAGCACGGAGTGTTTTACCCGAAAAGGTTCCTTTGCAAGATGCTGTATATAATTTAGGGCGTATTGCCTTGTTGTTAACAGCTTTACGGGAAGGAGAATGGGATCTGCTCCGGGTAGCCCTGCATGATCGCTTGCATCAGCCCTACAGAAGCCAACTTGTACCCGGTTTTACCGAGATTATAGAAAATGCTTTGGAAAATGGTGCCTACGGAGCCTTTTTAAGTGGGGCAGGGCCTACTGTGGTTGCCTTTTCACCTCCTGACTGTGATGTAGGGGGGGTAATTGCCGAAGTTTTTCGATCTAATAAAATAAGGTCACGGGTTCTGCAGTTGGAACCCTGCTTAATAGGAACCCGCATATTATAAAGTAGGAATTGATTATCAAGTTGGGGGAGGCTTTTTCGTGCGAATTGTAGTACAAAAGTTCGGAGGTTCTTCAATCGCGGATCCCGAGTTAATAAAAAATGTTGCCCGACGTGTGGTGCAGACTAAAAATGAGGGTAACCATGTTGTTGTAGTTGTTTCTGCAATGGGGGATACTACAGACGAACTGCTGGATCTGGCACACAGGATTACTTCGCGCCCATGCAGCAGAGAAATTGATATGCTCCTTACTACAGGAGAGCAAATTTCTATTGCTCTACTAGCTATGGCAATTAATGAGCTGGGCTGCCCAGCTGTTTCTCTAACCGGATTTCAGGCTGGCATCATAACAGATAATGCCCATACTAAAGCCCGTATCCTGAAAATCGATCCAAAGAGAGTTCGTCAAGAATTAGATCAAGACAAAATCGTTGTTGTCGCTGGCTTTCAGGGGATAACAGGGGTTGGGGAATTCGCCACCCTTGGAAGAGGGGGGTCTGATACAACAGCTGTTGCCTTAGCCGCGACACTCAAAGCAGATCTCTGTGAAATCTATACAGATGTTGATGGTGTTTATACAGCTGATCCGCGGATTATTACTAATGCCTTAAAACTAGATTTTATTTCATATGATGAAATGCTGGAGCTAGCTAGTCTTGGAGCCTTGGTATTACAGCCACGTGCTGTAGAATTCGCCAAAAATTATACGGTTCCACTTTTAATTAGATCGAGTTTCAATGAATGTGAAGGGACATTTGTAGGGGAGGTTAGATCAGTGGAAACTTGTCGGCCTGTCAGTGGGGTTGCTCATGACTTAAATGTAGCAAAAATCGGTATCTTTGATGTTCCTGACCGCCCTGGTATCGCCAAGAGTATCTTTCATGCCCTAGCCAGTGAACAGATTAATGTCGACATGATTATTCAGGGGTGGGTGCGTGATAATAGAAATGATATCGTTTTTACTGTAACGCGTGAAGATCTTGAAAGGGCTCTCCCTGTAGTGGAGAGAGTCGTCAAGGAAATCGGGGCATCAGGTTTTGTTTATAATGACCGGGTTGCCAAGGTTTCTATAGTTGGGGCAGGTATGATTACCAATCCAGGAGTTGCAGCAGATATGTTTAAAGCTTTAGCCAAAGAAGGCATTAATATTGAAATGATTAGTACCTCTGAGATTAAGGTATCTTGTATTATCGAAGAGGACCAAGCTATTAAAGCAGTGGGTGCTCTTCATGAGGAGTTTTTTGAATAAAAATGAGGTGCATGACTAGAGTGGTTATTTTTACACTTCTGTGAAAGGTTTTAAAAAAAGGCCGAACATTAAATGTTGAGATGTTCGCCGTGGGGATGGTGTTCCTGTCATGTTCCTGTCATGTTGGATCGCAGAAATTTACGGGAGCCGAAAAAACCTAATATAATAATAGATTGCTAGAATCATGTATTAGATACCTGTGCATTCTAGGCGATAAATTGTCGGGTAGGCTTGACATTAAAAATAGGTAAGGCTACAATAAGTAGGACATTTAAATATTGTTCAGGGTGTAGCTCAGTTTGGTAGAGCGCTAGCTTGGGGTGCTAGAGGCCGCGGGTTCAAGTCCCGCCACTCTGACC
>JBASML010000162.1:0-4363 GCA_049656845.1 Syntrophaceticus sp. | reverse complement strand
GTGGGCTCATCGGCCAGGACCAGGGCCGGGCGGTTGATCAGGGCGCGGCCGATGGAGACCCTCTGCTGCTCACCCCCGGAGAGTTCATTGGGCAGGTGGCCTGCTCTATCTGCCAGATTGAGGGTTTCCAGGACCTCCTTTAAGAACTTTTGATCTGCTTTTTGGCCATCCAGGAGCAGCGGCAGTGTGATATTTTCCTCTACATTTAAGATGGGGAGCAGGTTGTAAAACTGGTAAATGAGGCCTACCTGCCGCCGCCTGAAGATGGCCAGGTTGGTTTTGTCGAGCTTATAGATATCTGTGTCTTCGATCAAAACCTTGCCTGCGGTGGGACGGTCCACACCGCCAATCATATGCAGAAGAGTGGATTTGCCGGAACCCGAGGCCCCGACAATGGCCACAAATTCGCCTTTTTTTACACTGAAGGAGACACCGTTCAGGGCTTTCACCTGTGTGGTGCCGCTTCCATATATTTTGGACAGATTCTCAACCCGTAATATTTCCATGAAACCAAGCTCCTTTTCTTTTGCTGTCTAGATTATATCTGTCCAAAGTGACTATCAGGTGACAATTTCGGTGACAATTCTGTCATATTAGTTTAGTGTGAGGCCGGTTTTGCCGGATCTGCTATGTTTTGCCTGTGTTGCCGGTTTGGCCTGTTTCACAGATTTTGCGGCGCATTGATGCTTAAATACCGATTGGCACAGCGGTATTCTTCGCTGCCTCCATTGACTGCTAGTGTTGTTGGAATACCTGCATGCTGTCAATTGACTTCAATATCGTTCAGTTGACGTTTTGATAAAACTTGATGATAAATTCCGACCCCCTGTTATTTTCACTTGTAACGGTGATGTCCCCGCCCTGCTTGGCCACAATGGCCTGGGCCATGGCCAGGCCGATGCCCACCTGGTCTTCCGCGGCGTTTTTCCCTTTGTAAAAGCGGTTGAAAAGATAGGGGAGATCCTCCGGGGCGATCCCTGGGCCGCTGTCTTTGATAGTGATTATTGTATACAGCGGGTTTTCGTCAAAAGAGATCTTCAACTGTCCCTGTTCAGGGGTGTGTTCAATACAGTTCTTGAGGATATTGATCAGGGCTTCACAGCTCCAGTTGAAATCGCCGCAGAATTTGACGCTTTGCTCTCCCTCTACATCAAGCTGCAGCATTTTGATATCCAGGGGGATGCTTAAAGATTCCAGTGATTTTTCCACAAGGGCGTGAACATAGACATCATCCCTTTTCATATTGATGGTTCCCGCGTCAAGCTTGGACAATTTCAGCAGAGAGGTGACCAGCCATTCGACGCGCTTAAGCTGTGACCTCATCCGATGGAGATACTTCTCCCTGTTTTTTGGGTCTTCAGACAGCAGGTCATTTAAAACATACAAAGAAGTCAGGGGTGTTTTCAGTTGGTGTGATATATCCGCCAGGGATTCCGCCAGGAGTATTTTATCTCTCTTCAGAGCTGCGGACTGTTCTTTGAGCATTGTCGTGATCTTATAAATTTCATTTTTCAGGATGCTTAAGGAACCCTCACGATTATCCCGGATATCGAGAGAATAGTCCCCGGCATTGATCTTCCCTGTGTAGCAGGCGATCTCCTGGATTTGGCTGTACTGCTTTTTTAAGAACAGCAAAACTGCCGCAATAAAGGCACTACCCGTGAGAAAAACCAGCAAGAGATTGATTGCTGTGTTGTAATGAAAACAGTTCTGCATTAAAGGGGTGTTCAGTTGCAAGTCAGCGGCATCAATCCCGTATCTGGACAAGACTGCTTGACCTCTTAAAGCAGATTCTCTATCTGTTTGCGTGATCTGCTTGATCACCTCCTGCTCTGCCTCTGGGTATTTATCTGAGATCGCCCCGATGATCGAGGCCTGGTTGTTGATCACAGCCTGCTTTAAGTGATGCCTGCCAGCCAGGCTGAGCAGGAGGGCGGTAATCATGAAGACGGCCAGCAGAATGGCAAATAATATCATAAGTCTGTTTACTTCAGGGTTTTTGGATAATTTCATCTTAACCTCCATTACGCCGCTGCTGTCGGCGGCACAAATAATGAATGTTCTTCACGCTGACTCCCTTCGCTGCTGCTGAGGGTGGCACAAATTATTTTTCAGGTTAACCACCTGCCTTGTAGCCTAGACCCCTTACAGTGATGATCATCTTTGGCTCCCGGGGGTTATCCTCGATTTTTTCCCGCAGCCGCTTGATATAGACCGTGAGGGTATTATCGTTGACGAAATCACCGCCTACATCCCAGATCCCTTCAAGGATCTGTTTCCTGCTTAGTACCTGCCCCTTGCTGTGGGCAAGGGTGAGTAGCAGCTTGTACTCCAGGGGGGTCAGCCAGAGAGACTGATCATTCTTGTAAACCCTTGCTTCTGCGGGGTTAATTCTGATATTCCCCAGCAAAATTTCTGTTTGAGGGTTGGGCTGGTTGTTGTATCTGCGCAGGACACTGTTGATGCGTGAGATCAACTCCCTCAACCTGAAGGGTTTGGTGATATAATCATCAGCTCCCAGATCCAGCCCCATAACTGTGTTGGCCTCATCATCGTTAACTGTGAGAAAGATAACAGGTGTATCATCTATTGCTCTGACCAGTTTGCACAGCTCAAAGCCGTTCCCATCCGGAAGATTTACATCCAGGATGATCAATAAAAAGCGCCGGTTAAGGATGGCTTTTTTGGCTTTGTGGAAGTTATAACAAATATGGGTGGAAAAGCCCTCCTGATTTAATGTAAACTCGATGCCCATGGCAATGGTTTCGTCATCTTCGACGATTAATATCTCGTTCATGGGATCCTCTCCTGTGCTCCCGTATATTCTACTGTTATTTTCTACTGCTCGTTTACTTTACCCTTCTACATATTACATTAAAACCTGATCTGGTTTGAACTACCACCGTCAACGTTGATAATAACATCAAAACGGCCTGTCATCTTGGTAAGTTCTAGGGGCTATCTTGATGGGGCTCGTGCCTCAGGCCAAGGCGAATAACTCCTCCCTGCCCACGGTAGACCAATATTCGTTCGGCAAAAACCGGGTAGCAACCGGCACTCTTTTTTCTTCCCCCGGCAGGATAATAGTTATTTATAACGAATGATCATTAATATGGATAGCAATTAATAAACCTCCGAGCTGCTCTTCCTAAAGCCGCAGGCTATGGAAAGCAGACGGCAGGGTTTGAAAAGAAATTTTCAAGCCTCCCTTTAGGAAAGGAGATCTATTTGCTCGGCTCAGAAAGGGGGCCGGGTTATTTTGTGCCCGACCGCCAGACAGCGGTTCATGTCCGGTTTCCTCATGGGATGCCGGGCTTTTTATTTCTTAAAGTAAAAGCAAGCCAATAGACAACTGGAAAGGAGGTTTTACATAGTAGTAAAGGTCTCCAAACGTAGATTTTGGAGGTAAATGTCCATGCAGCTATAAGGGCAAGGCCACTGGATGGCGAAAACAGGAATAAATTATTTAAGGATAGTGAGTATATTGCTCAAAGACTTTCGCTTGCCGCAGAAAGACGCATTTCCCTGCCAGGATAAATCTTGCTGTGGCTGCTAATCTAATCATTCGAGGTGATCTTATGGAAAATGGCAGCAGAATCTTGACGGATACAATCAAAGAAGTTCAACTGCAGTTGGGTGAGGAGCTACAGTCTCTAACTGTGGAAAAAGTAAATATCGGCATCTTTTTCACAGGAGTAAAGCTTTCCAACGGTCAGGGGGGTATTTGTTTTACGCCGATCAAATCTATCCCGGAGGCTGTGTGCTGCCCGAGTTCAGCCCGGGTTATGCCAATGTCAGGTAAACTGCAGGGCAGAAGTGTTACCTATTGTCTGAATGATTTATTTTCTTCAAGCCCTATGAAAAAGGCCTTGGCAATAGCTGTCTTGAATGCCCTTTCCAGCACCTGCTGGAAGATCAATCCGCCGCAGGATTATGAAATTATACTGGGGTCAGATCCTTTGGATGATGTGGTTTTTCCAAAAGGAGCGCGGGTTGTTGTTATCGGGGCTCTAATTCCCTACTTCAAAATGCTGAAAAAACAAGGCCTACCCTTTTCCATTTTAGAGCTTGATCCCCGAACTTTAAAAGAAGAGGAGATGGAGTTTTATATACCCCCTGAAAATGCCGATAGCGTTATCCAAGAGGCTGATTATCTGATCATTACAGGGACAACCCTGATCAACGACACTTTGGAGTCTATACTGGATAAAGCTCCTGATTATGCCCAGATTGTCGTTGTGGGCCCCACTGCCAGTATGCTGCCGGATGCCTTCTTCCAAAGGGGGGTAACAGCACTGGGGGGAATTGCGGTCACCCAACCGGATAATTTGTTAGATGTGCTCGCGGAAGCCGGTTCCGGTTA
>JBASML010000161.1:0-1777 GCA_049656845.1 Syntrophaceticus sp. | reverse complement strand
TTACTATAGAACCAGGTGTGTATATTCCCCAATGGGGAGGTGTGCGTATAGAAGACACCGTTCTTGTCAAAGAGGATGGCTGCGAAATACTCACTCCTGTGACCAAAGACCTGGTTGTGGTTTAAAGTTGGCAAAATTTTATGGGAAGTGAGGGCATGAGGAAAGATGGTTTCTACAAATGATTTACGAACAGGTTTAACAATCGAGGTTGATGGGGAAGTATATAGTGTTGTAGACTTTCAACATGTCAAACCAGGTAAAGGGTCAGCCTTTGTGCGTACCAAACTAAAAAATATCCGCACCGGGGGTGTGGTCGAGCGTACTTTCCGTGCTGGGGAGAAGGTCAATAGAGCACACATGGAAAGAAAAGAGATGCAGTACCTTTACCGGGACGGTAATTCCTTTATTTTCATGGATAACGAAACTTATGACCAGGTCGGCCTTACTCTAGAACAGCTGGGAGACAACGCCGATTATTTGAAGGAAAACATGAACATTTTCCTGCTTACCTATAATGGTGAGCTGATGGGTATCGATCTTCCCTATTCTGTGGAGCTCAAGGTTGTTGCCGCAGAGCCAGGTGTGCGGGGGGATACTGCTGCTGGTGCCACAAAGGCAGCAACCCTAGAAACAGGTTTGGTAATCCAGGTGCCGCTCTTTGTAGAAGAGGGAGATGTAGTAAAGGTGGATACCAGAACTGGGGAATATATCGAACGGGCTTAGTTAAAAGTATCATTATAAAACAAATAATAGGAGGTTGGAAAAGTGGATGATTTACGGGAAAGGATAGCATACCTGCAGGGACTGTCCGAGGGCCTAAAATTAGATGAAGGCAAGGATGAGGGGCGTATTCTCAAACAGGTTGTCGATATTATTGCTGACCTGGTAGATGAGGTGGAGGATCTGCAGGTTGCTGTAGAGGACCTGGAGGATTACCTGGATGCTATCGATGATGAGCTTTTTGAAGATGATGATGATCTAATAGATTTTGACGAAGAAGATGATGATGAAGACTTCTGCTGCTGTGATGATGACATCGATTATGTGGAAGTGGAATGCCCACAATGCCATGACATCATCTGTTTCGAATCAGACATTATCGATGATGAGGATACAATTGAGGTAACCTGTCCTAATTGCAGTAAAGTTGTTTTTGTAAATGATGGGTCAATGCCCCTGCCTGAGGGCTGGGAGAAAAGGGATGATAAACCCCGAGACGACTAAACCGGGGCCGGAGAATCAGATACAGTTGCACCACACACCGCTTTAATCCAAGCGGTGTTTTTATTTTCATAATCATGGAAATCAATAAATATATATCAATAGTACCAAAGAAAATGAGGGGGTATACAGGTGGCGCAGGTTGCAGTCAGGGGCCTAGAGGAAATACTTCCCTTTATTACACCATCGATCAGAGAGATACTGGGGTTGATGCCCTGTTCTATTTTAGATGATTTAGAAGAGGTTCGTTTGCGATTGAACCGTCCTTTGGCTGTGCGTTTGAATCAGGATGAATTTTTTCTCAATCACAAGGGGGAAATCTCACCATTGATTTCTGGTGCATACATAGTTTCCCGTGAGGACATTCAAAAAACGGTACAGCTGATCAGCCAGGGGTCACTCTATGCTTTTGAAGAGGAGTTCAGGCAGGGTTTCCTAACTCTGCCTGGAGGACACCGGGTCGGCCTTGCCGGGAGAGCAGTATTGGAAGGGGGATCCCTTAAAAGGATCAAAGAAATCAGTAGTTTAAATTTCCGGATTGCTCGCGCGGTACCCG
>JBASML010000160.1:0-2373 GCA_049656845.1 Syntrophaceticus sp. | reverse complement strand
ATTTAGCCAACACCATGGTGCTGACAGTGTTGTTGTAATAATATTTTAAAGGGAACTCAACAGACTCACCCACAGCTTTAAAACCGGCAAAATGAATGATCCCATCAAAAGAGTGATTAGAGAAGATAGTATCTACTGCTTCATTATCTGTCACATCTTTCTGATAGAATGTAAGATCTTTCTTCGTTATTTGTTTTATTCTGTCTATAGTCTGCATCTTACTGTTGCAAAGATTGTCAACAACGGTCACTACATGCCCTGTTTCCAGCAAGGCAACACAGGTATGCGAACCTATATATCCGGCACCACCTGTGACTAATATTTGCATCTTTGGGACACCCCTTGTTTGTATAAATCTAAGAATTACATTTTCGACAGCGCTGGCTAGCTACCTGGCCAGCACTAGATTACCAGCACTAACTACCTGGCCAGCACCAGATTGCCAGCACTAAATTGTAGATATGCGCTTTTTCTTCAGCTGGTTCTACCCATTATCTCCCCAGATAAAAGACAACAGGGCAATTCATAAATCGACAATTCATAAATCGGCAATAAACCGCCTGCACTAAAATATCACCCTGCCTTCTAACATTATTCGCTGTCTAAGATGTTAATCCTTGTCATTAACGGCTACCCTCTATCAATTAGGCAGGCAGGGAAGAGCACAAGGATATACAACATGGTTCCCCGGGTAGGCTACCCTCTATCAATTAGGCAAGCAGGGGGTAGGCAAGGGGTAGGCAGGGGGCATCCCTATGATCCTATGGTTGGCCACTTTGATCACTCAGAGACTCCAATTCATCCAAGAGGCTGGAAAAACGGTTGATGGCGTCCTGCACCGGCTGAGGGGTTGTCATATCCACACCTGCCTCCTGCAAGAGATTGAGCGGGTAGTCGGATCCCCCTTTTTGGAGAAAAGAGATATACCTCTCCACTGCAGGCTTTCCCTTGGTGAGGATCTGCTGCACCAAAGAGACTGCTGCTGACAGCCCTGTGGCATATTTATAGACGTAAAATGCGTCATAAAAGTGGGGAATTCGTGCCCACTCTATATCGATCTCCGGGTCCACAACCATCTCTTTGCCATGATAAGCGGTATTTAAATTATGATAAACCTCTTTGAGGAAGTGAGAGGTCAGCGCCTCGCCATTTTCCGCCTTTTCATGGATGATTGATTCGAACTCCGCAAACATGGTCTGCCGGAAAAGTGTGCCCCTGAAGATCTCCAGGTAGTAGTTGATCAAATAAGTTTTCTTTTCCGGGTCAGAAATCGTCTTCAGGAGATGCTCCATCAGCAAAGACTCGTGGACAGTGGAGGCCACCTCTGCGGTAAAAATGGCAGGATAAGAGTAGATAAAGGGCTGCTCCTTGCTACTGTAATAAAAGTGCAGGGCATGCCCCATTTCATGAGCCAGTGTGAAGGCGCTGTCCAGGTTGTTCTGGTAGTTCAGGAGAAGAAAGGGGTGCACACCATAAATGCTGTCACAATAGGCACCACCTGTTTTCCCTTTCCGCTCGTAAATGTCCGCCCACCTGGAATCCAAACCCTCTGCCAGAATTTTCCCATAAGACTCCCCCATTACTGCAACACCCTTTTTCAGCATTTCCACAGCTTCAGGGTAAGTGACCTGCCACTTAACATCTGCCAGTGGGACATAGATGTCATACATATGCAGTTCATCCAGGCCGAGGATTTTTTTGCGCAGCTCCATATAACGGTGCATTTCCCCAAGATTATCTCTCACAGTCTGCACCAGGTTGTTATAGACCTCAGAGGGGATATTATCTGCAAAAAGGGATGCTGAGCGGGCTGATTGGTGTTTGCGCACCCTTGCATAGAAAATATCCCTTTTCACCCCGGCAGTGAGGACTGCGGCAAAGGTGTTCTCCAACTTCTGGTAAGTACCGTACAGCGCATGAAAAGCATCATGCCGCACCCTGCGGCTCTTATTTTGCATGAGCCTGATAAAATTGCCTTTGGTGATCTCGATCTCTTTTCCCTCATCATCGCGAATGACCGGGAAGGTGAGGTCTGCGTTGTTCAGCATTTTAAAGATTTCGTCTGGGGTGCGGGTGATTTCTCCGGTTCTGGCTACCACTTGCTCCTCTTCGCTGGAGAGGGTATGGGGTTTTTGTCGAAGGAGGTCATCAAGGTAGTGGCTGTAAGCGGAAAAGCGGTGATCCTGCCGAAAATTGGAGATAGTGTCGTCAGGAAGAGCCAAAATTTCCGGAGCAATGAAGGAGAGGGCGGTCTCCATCCGGGTCAGCAATGCGGCTGCCCGCCCAAAGATGGCCTGGGGCAAGGGGTTGGAATTGTCCTCATCCTGTTTCATCCTTGCGTAGCTGTACACCTTGACCATGAGCTCCTGGATC
>JBASML010000159.1:0-11007 GCA_049656845.1 Syntrophaceticus sp. | reverse complement strand
GGGTAAAAGCGGAAGATGTTCCTGAAATTGTTGAAGAGCACCTGGTTAAGGGCAGGATTGTCGACCGCCTGCTGTATAAGGCACCTGTTACAGAGGACGAAATTCCGACATATAAGGAGCTCGATTTTTATAGAAAGCAGTATCGTGTTGCCTTGCGGAACTGTGGTTCTATTGACCCTGAAAAGATTGATGAATATATCGCCAGGGGCGGCTATGCATCTTTAGAAAAGGCTATCTATGACTTAACTCCAGAACAGGTGATTGAGGAAGTCAAGATGGCAGGGTTGCGTGGTCGTGGCGGAGGTGGTTTCCCTACCGGTTTGAAGTGGGAATTTTGCCGTCGTTCACCTGGTGACCTGAAATACTTGATCTGTAATGCTGATGAAGGTGATCCAGGTGCTTTTATGGACCGCAGCATTTTGGAGGGTGACCCGCATAGTCTAATCGAGGGTATGGCCATTGCTGCTTATGCCATTGGATGTCGTGAGGGGTATATCTACTGTCGTGCTGAATACCCGCTAGCCATCAAACGCTTAAAGATAGCCATTTCCCAAGCAGAAGAACTTGGCTTGGTGGGAGAAAATATCCTGGGAACTGATTTCTCATTTAACCTGCATATTAAAGAGGGTGCTGGTGCTTTTGTCTGTGGTGAGGAAACAGCTCTCATGGCTTCCATTGAAGGAAAACGGGGGATGCCACGGGTAAGGCCGCCTTTCCCAGCTCAAAAAGGGCTTTGGGGTAAACCTTCTAACATCAACAATGTAGAAACCTATGCCAATGTACCGGTTATTATCGGGAAAGGCTCGGATTGGTTTAGCAGTATGGGCACCGAGAAGAGCAAGGGTACTAAGGTTTTTGCATTGACTGGAAAGGTGAACAACACAGGACTAGTTGAAGTGCCGATGGGGATCCCCATTCGGGAGATTATCTTTGAAATCGGTGGGGGTATAGTAGGGGGCAAAGAGTATAAAGGTGTTCAGATCGGTGGACCTTCTGGAGGGTGTATCCCTGCCAGCCTGATGGACACACCTGTGGACTATGAGTCATTGATTAAGGCTGGGGCGATGATGGGTTCCGGTGGCCTGGTTGTCATGGATGAGACCACATGTATGGTGGACCTGGCCCGGTTTTTCTTGAACTTTACCCAATCGGAATCCTGTGGAAAGTGTACTCCCTGCCGAGAAGGGACGAAACGAATGTTGGAGATCCTTACCAGGATTTGCAATGGTGAGGGTGTACCGGAGGATATCGAAACCCTTGAGCGGTTAGGTAGGGTGATTAAGTCAACTGCCCTCTGTGGTTTAGGTAATACTGCTCCTAACCCAGTGCTCTCTACTCTGCGTTATTTCCGTGACGAGTATGAAGCACACATCTTTGAAAAACGGTGTCCGGCTCATGCCTGCTCAGCTCTGTTGGTATACACAATAGATGAAGAGAAGTGTACCGGCTGTGGGCGTTGTGCAAGGTCGTGTCCGGCGGGAGCAATTTCCGGGGAAAAGAAAGAGCCGCATAAGATAGACACCGAAAAGTGTATCAAGTGTGGCAGTTGTATTGAACTGTGTAAGCAGGGTGCTATTGTACGCCTGTAGCTACATCTACAATGAAAGTTAATGAAGGTTAGGGGAAAAGGATTGTGAGAAAATTAGCGTTCGTCACCGTCACTACTGATGGTCTGACGATACAGGTTCCGGAAGGCACATTGTTGGACACCGCCCGGTCCATGGGGATTAATATTCCCGCCTTGTGCCATGATCCGGACTTAGAAACACTGGTTAATATACTGATCAACCCGAAATTTGATAATTTGATGCCGTCGCTAAGATTCCGGAGTTAAAATCAATGCAGTTAATATAACAAAATAGAGAACATGACTGGCAGCAAAAAACCCTGGCCCCTATTAGGACCGGGGTTTTTTTATGGTCTTCCATCAAGGTTTGCTTTATTGTCCCATTAATAGAATAACCTACCGGTCATAATATCGTTTAAACACTATTAAAATTAAGTTGACGTACTCCCACGACTGAAATCATGGGATTTTGGTTCATTGAAGCTTTCCCGGCGGGGATCGTAAATCAAGCCTGACGCTGAAAAGGAGTGGATAGCGGTGCGCAGGAAAAGGAAGACATTGTTGGTTTTGGTTGCTGTTGGGCTGCTGGTAGTTTTAGTGTATGCTGTAGCGTCAAGATCGGGTGGTAATGCAGCAGTATCTACATCTAAAGTTAAATATAAAACCTACAGCTACCAGGATGTATCTCTCAAAGTGTCACTTCCTGAAACTACTAATGTCACTGAAGATTATTACAGCAGTGGGGAGATACTGCTTAATTCTTTTCTCTGTGATGAAAAGCATGGCTTTCACGGCTACATTCAGATCTGGAACATAGACGACCCTGAGGAGTTTATTGAAAAAAGCAAACTAAACAGCACCTTCCGATTTACATCTTTTGATCATAAGAAGATCACCCATGATTCCTACAGCGGCTTTGTGGCAATCTGGACAGCACAACTGCAGGACAGCGGCAATATCGCTGGCAAAGATTACCTTTTGCAGAAAAAAGGGAAAGATGAACAGTTCCTGAGAATCTCTCTGACAGTCAATGAAAGTGTTTTCCCAGAGAAACTAGCAAAGATAGAAGAAACCATCATTTCATCTCTGGAATGGAAGTAAATAGAATATTCACAATGACTTTATGCGCAATAAAATCACACTGATCGGTTGCTCAAAGCTGGATAATGCCGATTATGCAGAGGAACTGACAGAGATACTGAAAGCACATGAAATCAAGAGTATAACTGTTTTGCGCATGGAAGTTCCTTGCTGCGGTGGACTTGTTAACGCCGTAAAAAAAGCGCTTGTTGACAGCAATACGATGATTCCCTGGCGTGTGGTTACCATCAGCACTGAACTGATGGAAGAATCATTGAGGATTGATGACACCTAAGACAAAATGGAGGAATATCGCAGACAAAGAAATCCCTGAACAGAAACAGAGCTCTTTATGAAGAGTTATTAATAAATCCTAGGTTTTTATCTGTCGATCAAATTTTTGATTCTATCATAAGCTGCGGCGGCGTCCTCAAAACCTTGGTCATAAAGAGCATTGAGTTTCTCTGCATTCTTGTCAAAGCGACCAACCTCCAGTTTTTTCAACGGCCTAATTACTACTGACTGCCTGTTCTGTTCTAATTGATCGATATAATGTAGAGTTTCATTATAGATCTGATGCCTATTAAGCATGGCTTGAATAAGACCTGGGTATTTCCGGTACTTTGTTTCTAACAACAGGCGCAGTAGGCTACTTACAGGTTCCTTTTGATAACCTCGGTTGCGGGTCAAGACAATGACATTTCTCTGATAGCCGTCTGCCATGGCTTGGCGAACTGGAATGGGGTCTGAGATCCCTCCGTCTAAAAGGTGGTATCCCTTAAATTGTACAATAGGTGAGACAAAAGGCAGGGAACTGGAGGCCCTCAGTACAGTTAGTTTTGTATCGAGATCCTCTTTACTGAAATATAAAGGCTTTCCTGTAATGCAGTCAGTGACACCTATTTTAAAATTAACGGGTGACTGGTAAAATGTCTCGTAATCAAAGGGTACTATCCGGTTGGGGATGTCATCGAAAATAAAATCCATACCGAAAAGAGAGCCGTGCTTGATGAGGCTCTTAAAGCTCATATACCGCCAGTCATCGACAAAAGCGGTATTGACGATTTTATTTCGCCCTTTTTGCCTAGAAATATATGAAGTTGCATTGCAGGCACCTGCTGAGACCCCAATTACATAACTAAAAATCATGTCTTTTTCTAGAAAAAAATCCAAAACTCCTGCTGTGTAAAGGCCTCTCATTCCGCCGCCTTCAAGAACAAGGCCTGTATGAATCATTTCTACACCCCTAATCATTAGTTGATACTCTTATGATGCTTTTTCTTGAAACAGTATTCATTTAAATTCGATCAACAACTAACTGCTATTCATCATTATATCTTTTTAACATTGTGCACAGTTTTCCTGCCAATATATATCTATTTTTTGGTTTGTTCCGGTTGATGGAAGTGAAGACTTTTTCTTTGTCCACGGTTAATGAAATAAGCCTTCTCCCGTGACTGCTCTAACTCTTTCTTGGCTTAAATGCTTGATCTTGTCCTATTATGTATTAAAATGGTATGAGAAGGTTTTTTAAGGAGGGTATGTTTTGACATCTGATCAAATGCGCAGTGCTCTGGACCTGTTACCTATGCCAGTGGTTTTAATTGGTGCCAGGGATGGGGACAAGCATAATGTTACTACTGTTGCCTGGATTAACCAGTGCTCATGGACACCTCTGCAAGTGATGGTTTCTATTGCCCCCCAGCGTTATATCCATGATATGATTGCAAAATCAAGGGAGTTTATGGTGACCATTATGGGAGAGGGTGATGAGGAAACAGTTTTTTTCTGTGGCACAAAATCCGGCCGGGATGTGGATAAGGTTAAGGAGCTAGGCCTTGCAACAGATCCAGGTGAGATTATCGCAGTTCCCAGACTTAAAGGTGCTTTGGCAAATCTTGAATGTAAGCTTGTGCAGAGTTTGATTTCTGGTGATCACACCATTTTTATTGGAGAAGTCGTTGCTGCTGACTTTTGCAATAATCACAGACCTCTTGTTTTATGTCGGGGTGAATTAACTACTCTATAAAGGGGAAATAGTAAATGAACCAAGAAAAAGAGAAAGATTTAATGCGTTGGGATATAGATACATATGAAACAATTGCCACAGAGGTGCTGGAAGCCATACCCTTTGAATACCCTGGGAGTGACACAGAAGTGGTCTATGTTTACCCGGAGTTTACTTCTGTTTGTCCTTGGACAGGGCTGCCTGATTTTGGGGAGCTAACCATTAGTTATATTCCTCGGGAGAAACTTGTTGAACTTAAATCTTTAAAGTTCTACCTCAATTCCTTTCGGAATGTGGGAATTTTACAAGAACATGTGGTGAACCGGGTGAAGGAAGACATGGTTCAGCTCCTGAATCCTATTGCACTTACAGTAAAAGCGGATTTCCGACCGCGCGGAGGTATTGGCACACAGGTTCAGGCTGATTTTCGCTCCTAGTTTATTATCATTATTTTCCTAGCAATAATGATGCAGGCTATTATGTTTCCTCCGGTATTAAATAAGGGGTGTTCATATGAGGCTGTCTGAGAGGCTTACCAGGATTGCTGGTTTTGTACCTAAGGGGCTTGTTGTAGCGGATATCGGAACAGATCATGCCATGTTGCCCATTTATTTGGTACTTGAAGGAATCTCCCCCCGGGCTATTGCCTGTGAGCTTTACCCCGGGCCGCTGGAATCAGCTAAAGCTAATGTTTTTCTTTACAAATTAGCAAATAAGATAGAAATAAGACAGGGGGATGGCCTGCAACCCCTTGACCCTGGAGAAGCAGCAGTGATCGTCATTGCTGGAATGGGAGGCGCAAAAATAATAGACATCCTGGAAGTTTCACCTGCTGTATTAGATGGTGTATTAAGGATGGTTTTACAGCCCCAAGGAGGGGCGGGTATTGTGCGGAAATGGTTATTTGAACATAATTGGCAAATCATTGATGAGGATCTGGTGCTGGAAAATGATAATTATTATGAAATTATTATTTCCGAACCCTTAGCAGATATCAAAGCAGCGACTATGGAAAAGCCTAGTAGAAAGGAATTGGAACTGCTTGAAATAGGGCCACGTCTTGTAGAAAAGAAACATCCCCTCCTTGTACCACTTCTCCAAGAAAAAATAAAACTAGCTGAAAATGTATTAAAATCACTGCGTCATGCTAAAACTCCGGCTGCACAACAAATGCGCCAGGTATGGCGGCGTAAGATTTTGTTATTTAGGAGGGTTATTGAAAATGTCAGTTGAATGCCAAAAAATATTTAATTGGATCGAAGAATGGGCGAAACCCGAATTAGTGGCAGACTGGGACAGGGTAGGTCTTTTGGTGGGCTCGCCCTCAGATGAGGTACAAAAGGTGTTGGTTACGCTTGATGTCACAGGGGATGTGATCACAGAGGCGGTCAAAGAAAACGTTCAATTGATTGTTGCTCATCATCCTCTTTACCGTGACCCTCTTCCTTACCTGAGATCAGATCTTTATCCTGCTTCCCATGTCTACCGGTTAATCCAGAAGGGAATTGCCTTATATGCTGCCCACACAAATTTGGATGCTGCTCCTGGTGGGATCAACGACATCCTGGCTAATCAGTTGGGGCTTGTAGATGTTGAACTGCTGCTCCCTACCGTTGAAGAAAATTTATACAAGGTTGTAGTCTTTGTTCCTGTAGGTCATGAGGACCAGGTGCGTCAGGCCATGTGCTCACAGGGAGCCGGGTGGATAGGTAATTACTCGGACTGCACCTTTCAATTGGAGGGTACCGGGACATTCCGCCCACTTGAAGGAACAAGCCCTTTTATTGGGGAAACCGGGCAGCTGGAGAAGGTTCCCGAATTTCGGATTGAAACCATCGTTCCTCAGAAGAAACTGGATAAAGTTCTCGCGGGGATGATGGCTGCTCACCCCTATGAAGAGGTGGCTTATGATATATATCCTCTAATAAATAAGGGTGCAAAGATGGGATTGGGTAAAGTAGGAAAACTCCCAGAACCGCTGACACTCGCGGAGTTTGCGCGGAAGGTGAAAGACTGTCTGAAGTTGGAAGTAGTAAAAGTCAGTGGTGATCCAGAAAGGAGTATTTCAAAAGTGGCCCTGTGTGGTGGGAGTGCCATGATGCTTCTTGAGTATGCTGTAAAGAGCGGTGCTGATGTTTACATGACAGGGGATGTCCGGCATCATGGGGCACTGGATGCCCTAGATCAAGGAATTGCAGTGGTGGATGCCGGGCACTACGGGACTGAGCAGGTGGTTGTTCCTGTGCTGGCTGATTATATTAGAGAGAAGGCTAAGGAAACCGGTGATGAACTCACAGTAGTTGTTTCCCGGGTTAAGACAGATCCCTTTAAATATTATTAGTGACAACCTTTTCGTGTCACTTAATTACTGTAAGCAATTCTATAAATAAGATTATGCTCGTTAAAAATATACGGGCATTTTTTATTAAAGATGTCCGGAGGATGGCCCGATGTCCTGCTTGAAACACCGCTCTAAATAAAAAGAAAGACTCATATCGCTGCCCTAGCGGCTATTAGTAATATATAATATAGGCTAATAAGATGGTATCAGGTACTGTTAACTTATTGTGAGGTGTGTTGATTGTTATTTGATTTTTTGGTGCCGCAGCGGATTATCTTTGGACCCGGCTGTGCTGGCCGTTTGGGCGCCGAAACGAGGATTTTTGGGAAAAAGCTGCTGTTGTGCATGGGGAAAGGATCCCTTCAGGCAAGCGGGATGATCGAGCGAGTGATTGGGCCCCTGGAGGCCGCTGGACTGGAGATTATTTATTGCGGAGGAATTGCTCCTGAACCCACCCTGGGAAGTGTTGAGGAAAGCCTAAAAATAGCCCGTGAATATGAAGTAGATTTAGTTGTTGGGGTGGGTGGAGGAAGTGTACTGGATGTGGCCAAAGCTACTGCCGGGCTATACAATGGGGATGGCATGGTCAAGGAGTATTTTGAGGGAAAAGAACTCGAGCAGCCTGGTCTTCCCTGGATAGCAGTGCCTACAACCGCCGGCAGTGGTGCTGAGGTAACCAAGAACGCGGTGTTGAGCGATCCCGATAGTGGAAGGAAGCAGAGCATCAGGTGGGATTCGTGGCTGGCGCGTGTTGCTGTTGTTGACCCTGTTTTGACCATGACCATGCCACGCCATATTACTGCCCAATCAGGGATGGATGCCTTAACACATGCACTGGAAGCTTATACCTCGCGTTGGGCATATCCAATGACCGATGGTTTGGCTCTAGAGGCAGCGGTGCTTATCTGCCGGAATCTTTACTCAGCATATAGCAAAGGCAGTGAAAAGGAAGCACGCCAGCAGGTATCACTAGGAAGTTTGATGGCGGGTATTGCTTTAAATAATGCCCGGGTAGGTGCAGTACATGCACTCGCCCACCCGGTAGGGATGCGCTATCATCTTGCACATGGTTTGGTTTGTGCTGTTCTGCTCCCTCAAATCATGGAGTTTAACCTACATGCTGTTGCTGAAAAGTATGCCCGGGTGGCAAAGGAACTGCACCTGGCAGAGAATGATGCCGATTCTGCTGATGCAGCTGAACGTCTGGTGCATTTTGTGCGGATGCTGCAGAAACGGATGCAGATACCTGGTAAGCTAGGAGAGGTTGGATTGCTGGAGGAAGATATTCCAGGTATTGCAGAAGCTGCATTGCCCTCCGGTTCTCTGGCGGCAAACCCGAGGGCTGTTGTGTATTCTGACCTGGTTAACATTCTAGAGGCCAATCTTTAAGATCTGGGTCGGATTGGTGGTTGGATGTTAGTCGTTGGAAAAAGAGTTGCCTGCCTGGAAAGGGAGGACAGGACCCGGAGGATTAGGAATTATATGTCGTTTTGCAAGTAATGGTAGGGTTATCTCTTGTAAGTAAAGGAGAAGAATGATATTTTAGACTGAAGATTATCAAGTCAGATGGGGAGGATTTAGAATTGTCACATCTAGTCAAAGACATCGACAAGCAGTTGGAGATCATCAAAAGGGGCGCAGCTGAGATCATTCCAGAAGATGAACTTGTTAAAAAGCTTGAACGGTCCATTAAAGAAAACAGACCGCTAAAGGTTAAATTAGGGATGGATCCCACCGCTCCTGATATTCACCTGGGCCATACGGTTGTCCTACATAAAATGCGCCAACTACAGGAGTTAGGACATGATGTAGTCCTTATTTTAGGAGATTTTACGGGGCGCATCGGTGATCCCTCAGGGCGATCAGAAACACGCAGACAGTTGACAGACGAGGAAATTCAGAGAAATGTGGCAACTTATAAAGATCAGGTTGGTAAAATTCTTGATCTGAAACGGGCACGGCTTGTTTACAACAGCACCTGGCTGGAAACGCTTTCTTTCTCTGATGTGATCACTCTGGCTGCGAAATATACTGTTGCCAGAATGCTGGAGCGGGATGACTTTGAACGCCGTTATAAAGAAGGCATCCCTATTGGTGTTCATGAATTCCTTTACCCTCTGATGCAAGGCTATGATTCTGTGGTTTTAAAAGCTGATATAGAACTGGGTGGTACTGATCAGAAGTTTAATCTGATGGTGGGGCGTGATCTTCAGCGTGAGTTTGGACAGGAACCCCAGGTGGCAATAACTATGCCTATCCTGGAAGGGCTTGACGGCGTCCAGAAAATGAGCAAGAGCTTGGGTAACTATATTGGCATTTCAGAACCTCCCAAGGAAATCTACGGTAAAGCCATGTCGATTACTGATGAACTTATTGTGAGATATTTTCAGCTTGTTACACCGGTGTCCAATGAAGAAGTCGAGAGAATGCAAGATAATTTAGCCAGTGGGGCACTTCACCCACGTGATGCCAAAATGCAACTCGCCAGGGAACTTGTTACCATGTTTTATGGAAAAGATGCTGCACTCGATGCCGAAAATGAATTTATTGCTGTCTTCCAAAAGGGTGAGGTCCCAGATGACATTCCAGATATTAAAATTTCTACAGAGGAGATTTCTACTGACGGTACTATCTGGCTTCCTAAACTGTTAGCTGAAACCGGTCTTGTTAATAGTACCTCAGCAGGTAAGCGGTTTATTAATCAGGGTGCAGTCAAAATCGATGGAGAAAAAGTAACTGATGCCGAATGCCGCGTTGTGGTATACAGTGGAATGATCATTCAGGTAGGTAAGAGAAGGTTTGCTCGCATTATTATCTAATAAAGGGATGGGAACCCTTTCTAGAACGTAATCATATAATGTAATGTCTTGTTTCTAGAGGGGGTGGCGTCACTGATTCGGCGGGTGCGTTTTTTCTACTGCCGCCGGGTACCAAGATTGAACATGGCATTAGCTGCTCTGGGAATAGTAGCTTTAGCCTTTCTACTGATGCTGTTTATTGTCGAACGCAATTTGAAACCTACCATCAAGGAGATAGGGGAGGCGAAAGCGCGCCAGATTGCAACTGAAGCGGTCAATAATGCTGTAAAATACAAAATAGCTGACTCTGTTAATTACCATGACCTGGTTGTTGTACAAAAAGACTCACAGGGGCGGGTTGTTTTAATGCAACCAAATATCGTTCGCATTAATCAATTGGCCTCAGATACAACATTATCTATTAATGATGCTTTAAAAGAGTTGTCAAATGAAAAGTTTTCGATTCCTTTGGGACAGGTGCTGGGCAGCCAACTGCTGGCTAATTATGGGCCTCGTATCAAAGTTTCTATTTATCCAATCGGTACTGTAAAGACAACTGTTACTGATAAATTCGAAGAGGCGGGGATTAACCAGACACGCCACCGACTCTATCTTAATATACAAAGCCAGGTGAAAGTGGTTATACCTCTGATTACATCACAGATTAAGGTCAGCACCCAGGTTCCGGTGACAGATACGATAATTGTTGGGCAGGTACCTGATACTTATGTGAGATTGTATACCAAAGGGTTTTAGCCTCACTTTGTTTTAGTTGCGATTTGTTGTGTTTTTACTTGCATTAATGTAAGATATGGTGGTATATTATAAGTACAAGTCAGATCGTAATATAATAATTTCGAACAAAAATGGTCGAAAAAAGTCTTGACACACAAAAGAGTGAGTGCTAAGATAAATGACGCTGTCCCTACAGACAGCAAGAAAGAACAGCTGCAAGTGCCGAGCTAAACTAAGAAGAACAATACTCGCACAAGCGGCACGAAGAAAGACGAAAAAAGATCTTGACACGCTGAAAAGTGCGTGCTAAGATAGAAAACGTTGCCGCCGGTAGAAACCGGAGACAGCGGAAGGTCTTTGAAAACTGAACAGTCGTGTGAGGTCAGCGTTTAAAAAGAATTTACGGAGAGTTTGATCCTGGCTCAGGACGAACGCTGGCGGCGTGCTTAACACATGCAAGTCGAACGGAGGATGCGGG